>JAYFRK010000021.1:0-5412 GCA_034925975.1 Clostridium sp. | reverse complement strand
CTTGCTACACTTATTTATTATCCAGAACAAAAACTAGAGTTAATAAGAAATTCTGAGGATAACCTAGAAGATTGGTATAAAATCACTCTATATAGACTTATTGAACTTTGTAGAGTAGTTTCTTCAAAGTATACTCGTTCTAAAGTTAGAAAAGCTCTTCCTCAAGATTTTGCTTATATAATAGAGGAATTGCTTCATGAACATGATAATACAGTAAACAAGCATGAATATTACAATGGAATAATCTCTACAATTATAGATATTGATCGTGCACCTGATTTTATTACAGCTATTTCTAAAGTTATACAAAGACTTGTAGTTGATAGACTCCATATAATCGGTGACATATACGATAGAGGGCCAGGCCCAGAAATCATAATGGAAGCCTTAATGAAGCATCATTCTGTAGACATCCAATGGGGAAACCATGATATTCTATGGATGGGAGCTGCTGCCGGCCATGAAGCTTGTATTTGCAATGTACTTAGAATATCTCTAAGATATGCTAATTTAAATACTGTTGAAGATGGCTATGGTATTAATCTTTTACCTCTTGCCACTTTTGCCATGGAGTTTTACGGAGATGATCCATGTAAAAATTTTATTCCTAGAACTATAGATAAAGAATTAAGTAAAAGAGAACTGGCTTTAATTGCAAAGATGCACAAGGCAATTGCAATTATGCAATTTAAGCTTGAAGGCCAAATAATAAGAAATCACCCTGACTTTTTAATGGATGGACAACTTTTACTTGAGAAAATAAATCATGAAAACGGAACTATAGCCTTTGATGGTAAAACTTATAATCTAAATGATAAGAGCTTCCCAACTGTGGACCCGAAGGATCCTTATAAGTTAACTGTTCAAGAAGAGGCATTAATTAATAAGATAAAACGTTCTTTTATTCATAGTGAAAAACTTCAAAGACATATTCGTTTTATGTACAGCAAAGGAAGCATGTACTTAGTATGTAATTCAAATTTACTTTATCATGGATGTATTCCTCTTAATGAGGACGGTTCCTTTAAAGAAGTTTTAATTAATGGAAAGAAATATGTTGGAAAATCTCTGCTAGATAAATTTGATACTCTTGCAAGAGAATCCTACTTCTTTAAGGAAGGCTCCCCTGCTAAAAAATTTGCAATGGACATGGTATGGTATTTATGGTGCGGACCTGACTCTCCTGAGTTTGGAAAGCAAAGAATGACTACCTTTGAAAGATATTTTCTTAATGATAAGAAGACTCATACGGAAAAGAAAAACTTTTATTATCAATACAGAGATGATGAGGATGTATGCTGTAACATATTAAAGGAATTCCATTTGGATCCTGATCACTCTCACATAATAAATGGACACATTCCAGTAAAGACAAAAGAAGGAGAAAGCCCTATAAAAGCTAATGGAAAACTTCTTGTTATAGATGGAGGCTTCTGCAGAGCTTATCAACCTGAAACAGGAATTGCTGGATATACACTAATTTATAATTCCTATGGTCTGCTTATAAGTGCTCACGAACCATTTGAGTCTATTAGAAAAGCCATTGAGGAAGAAAAAGATATACTATCTTCAACTACTATTCTCGAACATGTTCTAACTAGAAAAAGATTTGCAGATACTGATATTGGAAAAGAACTTAAAAAGCAAATTAAAGAGCTTGAAATGCTGCTAATCGCCTATAGAAAAGGGCTTATTAAAGAAGCGAAGTAAAAAAACAAAAAGGGAAAGGTACTATGTGCTATGAAAAATATGATTTTCAAGTACATAGTACCTTTTTTAAGGCTTTATTTTAAAAATTGTTGAGTTCATTAAAAACTCCAATCTACTTTATAGTTTACAAGGTAAGCTGGATATTCAAATTCACACCACTTTCTAACCTCTATTCTATCTCTTAAAAGTTTAAACTTAGGAGGTACATCCTTAGTGAGATCTAAATCATTTAGTGTATTAAATAGGAAAACACCTTTAGCTCCACCGTTGTAAGCCTCATTAGCTCTATATAAATATTCTTCTACAGGAACATATTTATTATCGGGAATATACTTACCGCTATTCATCAACTCTTCAGTTTCTGGAGTTAAATCTACTCCTTTTAAATTAGCAGATATACCAATGTAAATCTCTACTCCAGTTCCTTTTACTAAATTAGAGTACTGATCAAAATCAAAGAATTCTTCATAACTTAAAACAGAAGGAACAATCCTATCTACTAGTTTTTCTTTAACCCAGGTTTCTACATCTAATCCATAGCTTATAGGATTAAGATATGGGAATCTTACTGTTATTTTTTTAGAAGGTATTTCCTTTCTTACTTCCCTTATAAAACTATTCATTATTTTAACTTTTTCTGTTTGAGTGGCTTCATCTCCCATAACAAATGGATATCTGCAAAAATCTAGAGTTAACCCATCTACATTTTCTGTTACTGAAACCTCTTTTAATATATTAAGAATATATTCTCTAAATCTAGGATAATAGTAACTTAAAGAGTATCCCTTCTTTTGAAGGCAGTCTTGATAATATTCATACATAGCTCCATTTAGAAACTTTGTAGAATCAGTATTATAAAAAGTATTCATTCTTAGGGATGCATTAACTTTTAGTCCTAAGCCTTTGCTTTTTTGTGCTAATATTTCTAGTGGAGACTTTCCTGTATTTAAAATATTAAGTATTTGCTCTCTTGCTAGTATATCTCCTTTTCTTACCTGTTCATCATACTTTTCCGTTCCTAGGAAGGCTGGTCCTGCATAAGCACTGTGGTAGTTTAAAAGACCTGTAGTTCCTAATGTCCAGCTTATTTCTTCAGCATTTACTTTAGAAACTAAATTTACAGGTAAATCTTCTAGACTTTTTACATCAGGATACTTTCCCCAGAAAAAATCTGTGTAACCATCGTTGTCAAAAATTACCCCTTTGTTTCCTCCATAATTTTTTGATTTGTAAATTGCCACTTGATTATCATTTAATGACACTAATTTAATATAGGCTATTTGTGCACTTTTTCCTTCTACAGGAACTATAGAAATACTATCTTCATTAAAGTTTTCTGCGAACATGAATGCCTCATTTAGATATTTACCTTGGTTTATAACTTTCTCATTTTTGATGTTCTTAAATGTAACTTCATTTTCCTTATATTTAACTTTAAACTCATTTGTGTCACTTAAATATCCTATATAAACTCCCATCCATCCTTTTAGCTTTAGAGGAATAGGTATCTCCTTTGCTCCCTCTGCATTTTTAATTACAGGTCTCATGGCTTCAGATCTGTTAGCCTTATATAATGCAACCTTCCATCCATATTCATCTAATGGTTTCTCACCTATGCTATTTAACTTATGAATATCAGAAATTACATACTTTTTTCCATCTTGTGATACAACGCTATCATTAAAATTTATTTTAGTCATACCTTTAAAAATATCTTCACTGGCTATATTAAACTCTATTTCTATTTTTCTTTTAAGTTTATTTTTGTTTACCGAATATATATTTTTATCTACTGTTAACGTATAACTTTCACCTTCATCATACATTCTAAGTGGCGGCATTACTAAAATTGACTTTTTATTCTCTCCTGGCTTAATTCTTATATTAACTTTATCTCCTTTTTTAGTCTTTACAGTTATTGCTTTTACAGCATTATCATCAAAGTCTATTTCCTGATTAAAGCTTATTTTCCACACCTTATTCTTGCTTACTATATGTGATTCAGGTGTTTGAGCTTGTACATCTCCAATGATAAAAATCATTATAAACAATATTCCAAAAAATATCCCTAATGTCTTTCTTTTTAATTTATGCATCTAAGTACCCCCGCTTTTTTATGGAAAACATTTAATATATACCCATTATATATTAAATCAGATAAATTATATACATTGTGCACAAATTTTAAGAATTTTTCACCTGGACTATAGTAATATTCCTAGAACTCCAATCCTCTGTTAAATTAACTACTTTTTCACTTTCTAATATTTTAATTATTGGGCGGGTTGAGCACTCTTCATTATTTTCAATGACAATTGCCTCTTGTCCATTGCTCAATTTTACTATTGTTCCTAGTGGATATGGAGCTACTTTTCTTAAAAATACTTTTACTAATTTTGGGTCAAATACACTTCCATTATAAGCCATAATGTATTCTATAGCCTCTGATGGAAGATGAGCCTTCCTGTCAGGTCTTTCAGATATTAATTTATCATAGGAATCGCAGAGACTTATAATTCTTCCAAACAGTGATATTTTTTCTCCCTTTTTACCATCTGGATACCCCTTTCCATCAAATCTTTCATGATGCTGAAGTATTCCTACATAGGAGGTTACAGCTATAGTATTATGATATGTTTTTATATATCTATATCCCTTTTCTGGGTGGCTTTTTATAAGTTTTTCTTCCTCTTCAGTAAATCCGTCTAATTTGTTTAAAAGTTCTTTAGGCAGAAATACTTTTCCTATATCATGCAGCATAGCTGAAGCTACTAACTTTTCTAATTTTGAATCATCTAAATTTATGGCTATCCCTATAACTGCTGAAAGCACAGCAACATTCACACAGTGACTGAATAAAAAATCATCAAAAGTTTTAATATCAATCATATTTACCATTACACTTTTATTTCTCAATATTTCACTTATCATGTTCTTTGCAATGTTTTCTACAATATCTATACTCTTAGTTATGCCCTGAGGATTATTGTATATTTGCTTTATTGACTTTAATGCTCCTATCCTTAATTCATCTGATATAACATTCTCTATTCTTATATTTTCAGATATGCTATCTTCAATGTATACTCCATTTATAACTAGTTTTTTTATATTTTCTATGTATTCATTAGTTAATGAAACATCTTTCGCAAGAAGTGTTGCTCCATCCTGGGAATATAAGTTTTTCCCAAGAATCATGCCTGGTCTAAGGCAATTTGCTGGTACGTATCTCATAAATATCACCTCATTTAATTATCGTGCTAATTCTTCTACACTTAATTTCTGTAATAGAGAACTTGTTAGTAAATAATCACTAATAACTAGTCCCCAGTATCCAATCTCCAGTCCCCAATTGCGTACACTAAATAATGGCGACTGGAAATTGGTTACTGGTTACTTTTATAAAACTTTTCTCACATTATAGAGTGAATTTAATACTAACCAATTTTGAGGGAAGTAACTTCCTATTGTCCAATAACTTACCCCACCAAGATTGTACCTATTTACAAGCATTAATTTAGCTTCTATACTTCTTGCATCCTCAAACCATACAACATGTTCTCTTCCCATAGAATCATAATAATTAAAAAATGGTGCTTGAGATTTAGTGTCGTATTTTATTTCTGCACCAGCTCTTACTGCCAAATCTACAGCTCCAGGGTTAGATAAAGTCTTAGCAGCACTTCCCTTTCTAAAAGGCAG
>JAYFRK010000184.1:0-4341 GCA_034925975.1 Clostridium sp. | reverse complement strand
TTACAGCACCGAAAATTATATTAGCATCTGGATCTGCAGCTTCTTGTACAATCTCTGCAGCTTCATTTATTTCAAGTAATCCTAAATCTGGTCCTCCTGTTACATTTAACAACACTCCAGTAGCTCCAACAATAGAAGTTTCAAGAAGTGGACTAGATATTGCTTGTTTTGCAGCATCTTGAGCTCTATTATCTCCTTGTCCTCTGCCTACTCCCATGTGAGCTAATCCTTTATCTAACATTATAGTTCTTACATCAGCAAAGTCTAAATTTACTAAACCTGGAATAGTGATTAAATCTGATATACCTTGTACACCTTGTTTTAAAACATCATCGGCAAATTTAAAAGCTTCTACTAAAGAAGTCTTTTTATCAACCATAGCTAACAATCTTTCGTTTGGTATAGTAACTAATGTATCTACTGTATCCTTTAGATTCTTTATTCCCATCTCAGCATGAAGCATTCTCTTTCTGCCTTCAAAAGGAAATGGTTTTGTTACAACTCCTACAGTTAATATACCCATAGATTTTGCAATTTCAGCTACTACAGGTGCAGCACCAGTTCCAGTTCCTCCTCCCATTCCTGCGGTAATAAAGACCATATCCGCTCCTTTTATTGCTTGTGAAATTTCGTCTTTACTTTCTTCTGCAGCTTTTCTTCCTATGTCAGGATTTGCACCTGCCCCTAATCCCTTGGTTAATTTGTCTCCAATTTGTATCTTTTGAGAAGCTTGAGAAACAGCAAGAGCTTGCTTATCAGTATTAATACCTATAAACTCTACATTTTTTAATCCTTCTTTAATCATTCTGTTAACGGCATTATTTCCACCGCCACCACAACCAATTACCTTTATCTGAGCAAATTGTTGAACATCAACATCGAAATCTAGCACAATAATACCTCCTTGCTAAAAAAACTCTGTGAAAAATTCTTTTATTTTTGATATAAAGCCTTCTTCATTTTCTTCAGTTTCTTTATTTCTTCTTTTATTCTTTTTATTACTCTTCAAATTTTCATTGCTGCTTGTACTTTTGTGGAACTCGTCCATATTTTTATCTATCTTCAACGAGTTTATTACATCCTTAATAGTACCTACAACAGTTGCATATACTGGACTTATGGCCCCAGTATATTGCGGTGAACCTATTTTAACTGATTTGCCTAAAACTTTATATGCAAATCCATTGATTCCCTTAAATAGTGCTAATCCACCTCCAATTATAATTACACCAGAAATTTCATCATAGCATCTACTTTGCCTAAGTTTTTCTCTTACATAATATAATATTTCTTCTGACCTAGCCTCTATTATTTCCCTTAAATAAGAGAGTTCTATTTCTACAGATTTATCATATCCAGCATTAACCCTAATTTTCAAATTACTTTCTAAACTTGAACTATCCAAATCTCCATATTTTATCTTTAGCTTTTCAGCTTCTACAAATGGTATTTTTAAACATATTGCAATATCATTTGTAATATTGTCTCCTCCTAATGGTACCATATCAGTATAGCAAAGATTTCCGCTTTTATAAATAGAAATATCTGTTGTCTGTGACCCTACATCTATAAATGCAACTCCCATGTCTAATTCTTCTTTCTTTGAAACAGACTTTGAAATTGCTTGTTGTTGAAGTACTTCTCCTACAATGTTTAGCCCTGCTCTATTGATACTTTTTCTTAAATTATTTATAACTGTACTTTGAGCAATAACTACTTGAGCATCAACCTCAAGACGCATACCACTCATACCAATAGGCTCAATTATATGATCATATCCATCAATTATGTATTGTTGAGGTACAACTCCTATAATTTCTTTATCTGAAGAAACTGGAATAAGTCTAGCTGCCTCAATAACTCTAATTACATCACTTTCTTTTATTTCTTTATCGTCAGATGATACAGCTACAATTCCTTTATTCCATATAAGTTCACTAACTCCTGCAGGTAAAGTTATATAAACATTGTTAATTGCTGAATCTACCATTCTCTCTAGATTATTAATACATTCCCTAATTGATTGAGAGGTACTATCTATATCTACAACTACAGATTTTTTAAGTCCTTTACACTTTACAGCGCTAATTCCAATTATTCGAATTTCTCCGCTACTATCTACCTTTCCAACAGCACCATATACGTTCGATGATCCAATATCTAGTCCCACTATATAATCGTGCATCTGGTTTCCCTCCCTTACAGAGTGCCTTTACCTATTATATTCAACAAAAATAGCTTTTTCCCTTTAAGTTTTAATATTTTTTTATATGTAGTATAAAATTTATTTACAAAACAAACAATTAAATGCATATTATTCAACTTATTTCCAAATACACTTTTAGTATATTCACAACTATTTTAGCATAAATATCTTACTTATACTATATTTTTTATGTAATGGATTAATATTTATCAATCGGTTATATAAAGTATTTTTATAGCCCTATCATTCTTTTTAGCATATCTCTATCCACAGAGTAAGTTAATGCACTCTCATAGGATATTAAACCAGTTTTGTATAGTTCTACAAGACTCATATCCATGGTTCTCATTCCATACTTATTTCCAGTTTGAATAGATGATTGAATTTGATGGGTTTTTCCTTCTCTTATTAAATTTTGTATTGCAGAATTAATTATCATTATCTCAAAGGACCCCACTCTGCCTTTTCCATCAGCCCTAGGTATAAGTTGCTGAGATACGATTCCTTGTAAGACTGCAGCTAATTGTATTTTTATTTGCTGTTGCTGATAAGGAGGAAAAACATCAATTATTCTATCAATTGTTTTAGCAGCACCAATTGTGTGTAAAGTAGATAAAACCAAATGTCCAGTTTCAGCAGCGGTAATAGCTGTGGAAATTGTCTCCAAATCTCTCATTTCCCCTACTAGAATAACATCTGGATCTTCTCTTAAAGCAGCTCTTAATGCTGCTTTATATGATAGCGTATCTCTTCCAATTTCTCTTTGATTAATAATCGACTTATTATGTCTATGTAAAAATTCAACCGGATCCTCTAATGTAATTATATGGGCTGCTCTTGAAGTATTTATTTCATTTATCATAGCTGCAAGAGTACTACTTTTTCCACTTCCAGTTGGACCCGTTACAAGAACAAGACCTCTTTGCTTTTGAGTTAATTCTTTTACTACAGGAGGCAATTTCAACTCACTCAAAGTAGGGACTTTCAGCGCAACTGCCCTAATAGCAACTGCATGGCTTCCTCTCTGTTTATAAGCATTCACTCTAAATCTTCCAATGCCAGCAATAGACATAGACGTATCTATTTCTCCATTCCTATCATATTCATCATAAAAGTTTCCCAATAGTTCCTTAACATATTTTTCCGTATCAGTTGTTGTAAGTTTATAACTTTCTACTTTAACAAGTTCTCCATTGATTCTCAGGATTGGCGCCATTCCTACAGTTAAATGTAAGTCAGAGGCATTTTCACTGATTGCTTTCTCTAATAATTCACTTAAAGTCATTAAATTTTCCTCCTATGAACAGTCTTTACTTTCCTGCCATTAATCTAATACCAACTATTTTTATTTACAATATACTTTATTTTTCGTAATTATTTATCAAACTTTAATACTTAAACAGGTAATTTATTTTATATTTTATAAAATAAATTAAAAGTTGGCACTTAATGCCAACTTAATTTTAATATTTTACTTCTTAGTATTGTTAAATTCTTTATACATTTTTTTTAGAGCTCTTTTTTCTATTCTAGATACGTAGGATCTAGATATCTCCAATAAAGCTGCTATTTCTCTTTGCGTCCTAGGCTTTCCATCTGTTAAACCGTATCTCATTTTTATAATTATTTTTTCTCTATCTGTTAGGCATTTATTTATTTTATCATAAAGTTTCTTAATTTGTATTCTATTTTCAACCACCTCAATAACAGAATCTTCTTCACTACTCAATACGTCCATTAACGAAATTTCATTTCCTTCCTTATCCACCCCTATAGGATCTTGAAGATATACTTCACTTTTAATTTTTTTTGTATTTCTGATAAGCATTAATATTTCATTTTCAATACATCTAGCAGCATAAGTAGCCAATCTAGTCCCTTTTGAAGTATCAAAAGAGTCAATAGCTTTAATAAGCCCAACAGTACCTATAGAAATTAAATCGTCAACATCCTTATGAGGATAAGAATATTTCTTTACTATATGCGCAACAAGTCTAAGATTCCTTTCTATAAGAATGCCTTTAGCTAATACATCTCCTTCTTTTAACTTTTTTAAGTAATATTTTTCTTCCTTCTCATCTAGTGGTTGAGGAAATGATGTTCCATTGCTTACATAAGCAGTTAAAAATGTCATG
>JAYFRK010000558.1:0-2401 GCA_034925975.1 Clostridium sp. | reverse complement strand
GATTTATGTCTTTCTTCTTCGTATATAGCATTCATTCTCTTCTCAAGTATTTCATGTTTACCATGTATAAACGGTTGACCACCACCATCAATACATCCTCCTGGGCAAGCCATAATTTCAATAATTTGATAGTCTGCTTCTCCGTTTCTTATTTTATTTAAAAGTGTTCTTGCATTACCAAGTCCGCTGGCGATGGCAGCTTTTACTTCCATACCTTTTACGTTTATAGTAGCTTCTTTTATACCATGTAAACCACGAACTACTTCAAATTCTACGTTGTCTAAATTTTCATCTGTAATCCATTCATAAGCAGTACGAAGGGCAGCTTCCATAACCCCGCCAGTTACTCCAAATATAACTGCTGCACCAGTAGATTCTCCTAGTATACAGTCAAACTCTTCATCTTTAAGGTCAGTAAAGTTTATACCAGCTTCTTTAATCATTTTAGCTAGTTCTCTTGTACTTATTACAATATCTACATCCTTGTTCATTTCAGGTCGAGCAGCTTCATATTTTTTTGCTAAGCAAGGCATTACTGAAACAACAACTATATCTTCAGGATTTATATTCATTTTTTCTGCGTAGTAAGTTTTTGCTACTGCACCAAACATCTGTTGAGGAGATTTGCAGCTGGATGGAATATCTAAAAGGTCAGCAAATTCATGTTCAAAGAAATTTATCCATCCTGGGCAGCAGCTAGTTAACATTGGAAGTCTTCCACCGTTTTTAATTCTATCCATAAGTTCAGCCGCTTCTTCCATTATAGTAAGGTCAGCAGCAAAGTTTGTATCGAATACTTTATCAAATCCGAGTGCTTTAAGAGAAGAAACCATTTTTCCAGTTACGGCTTGCCCTGGTTCCATTCCGAATGCTTCTCCTAGGGCAGCTCTTACTGCTGGAGCAGTTTGAACTATTGTGAATTTTTTTCTATTATTTAAAACGTTCCATACTTTTGAAGTGTTATTAACTTCAGTTAATGCACCAGTTGGACAAACTGATACGCACTGGCCGCAGAAAGTACAATTAGTATCAAGCATCTTATCTCCAAAGGCAGGAGATATAACTGTCTCAAAGCCTCTATCTATAGCAGAAAGAACAGAAACAGTTTGTACTTTATTACATACAGTCTCGCATCTTCTGCATAATATACATTTATCTAATTCACGAACTATAGAATAGCTAGAGTTATCTATTGGAAAGGTAGACATTTGACCATCATATTTTATTTCTCTTATACCCATATCTGCAGCTAATTGTTGAAGTTCACAATCTGTATTCTTTTCACAAAGAAGACAATTTTGCGGGTGATCTGAAAGAAGTAGTTCAACTATAGTTCTGCGAGATTTTATAGCTCTTATAGAATTAGTTTTTACAATCATACCGTCTGTTACAGGAGTACTGCAAGCAGGGGCTAGATTTCTTCTTCCAACTACTTCTACCATACAAACTCTACAAGAACCCGGATTATTTTCTATATCATCATGTAGTTTTAAATGGCATAGTGTGGGAATATTTATATCTAATAGTTTTGCTGCTGCTAGGATAGTAGTTCCATCTTCTACCTTTACTTTTTTATCATTTATAGTAAGAGTAACTAAACTCAAAACCTTCACCTCTTTCTCAAAATTCAAAATTATTATTTCTTTATAATTGCGTCTACCGGACAAGCGTTGAAGCATGCACCACATTTTATACATTTATCTTGAACTATAGTGTGCATTTCTTTTACTTTACCGCTAATACAAGATACAGGACAATTTCTAGCACATTTAGTACATCCGATACACTTATCAGTAATTTCATATCTTACTAGGTTTTTACATACACCAGCAGGGCATGTTTTATGAAGTATATGAGCTTCATATTCATCCATAAAATATTCCATAGTACTTAATACTGGGTTTGGAGCGGTTTGTCCAAGACCACATAGTGAAGTATCTTTTATTGTAGTTGCTAATTCATGTAACTTTTCTATGTCTTCTGGAACGCCTTGTCCATTAGTTATTCTTGTAAGTATTTCAAGGAGACGTTTATTTCCGATTCTACATGGAGTACACTTTCCGCAAGATTCATCTACAGTGAATTCTAGATAGAATTTGGCTATGTCAACCATACAGTTCTTATCATCCATAACTATCATTCCACCGGAGCCCATCATTGAGCCTATAGATGATAGTGATTCATAATCAATAGCAATATCTAGGTGAGAAGCTGGGATACATCCTCCAGAAGGACCGCCAGTTTGAACAGCTTTAAATTTTCGTCCGTGTTTAATTCCTCCACCTATATCGTAGATTATTTCTCTTAAAGTAGTTCCCATTGGAACTTCAACAAGTCCTACATTATTTATATTTCCGGCTAAAGCAAAAACCTTAGTTCCCTTTGAGGTAGAAGTCCCTAT
>JAYFRK010000365.1:0-4280 GCA_034925975.1 Clostridium sp. | reverse complement strand
TATAAGTACTATATCATTATATTTTAAATACATCTCTAAACTTTCTTTTAGTTTTTTTATACCATCTATGTTATGTGCTCCATCTATTACCACCAGAGGCTTTATATTCAGTGTTTCAAACCTCCCTATCCATTCTACTTTAGATAAAGCCCCTATAACTGCCTCCCTATCAATTTTTACCCCTAATTTTTTTAGTTCTTCAACAGCATATAACACTGTGGCACAGTTAAGCAATTGATGCTTTCCTAAAAGTGCAAGCTTTACATTGTAAGTCCATATATCAGTATTAACTATAATATTTTGAACTTTTTTAGCTCTTCCAGAAACCAATATATCTTCGCATTCTTTAAATTTAGCAGAATCTAAAGGAACTCTTATGAGTTTTGATTCTCTTTCATAGCATACCTTCTCAATAACCCTCTCTGCCTCCTCACTTTGAGGGTACAATATTACAGGCACATTTTCCTTAATTATACCTGCTTTTTCAAAAGCTATCTGAGATAAAGTATCCCCCAGTATATTCATGTGGTCATAGCTTATAGAGGTAATAATGCTTAGTATAGGATTAATGACATTAGTTGAGTCTAGTCTTCCACCAAGTCCAACTTCTATCACTGCAAAATCAACATCCTGTTCATAAAAGTATAATAAGCCTGCACAAGTTATTATTTCAAACTGAGTAGGATTATCATAACCAAGTTCTAAAACTTTATCTACTGCTATAGATACTTTTGTTATAGCTCTAGCCAGCTCCTCCTTGGGTATATTTTTATTATTTGTTTGAATTCTCTCCTCAAATTCTTCTATATATGGAGAAGTATACATTCCTACCTTATATCCCATTTCTATTAAAATATTAGAGATCATAGCTGTTGTAGATCCTTTTCCATTGGTTCCTGCAATATGTATACATTTAAGTTTTTTATGTGGTTCTCCTAGAAATTCTAATATCTTTTCAGTTCTTGAAAGACCAAGTTTCATACTGAACTTTGCAGCGTCTTCAATATACTCCATAGCCTGCATATAATCCATATTTATTTTCCTCACTTTTTACTCTATTTCAGTTTAATTTAAAACTAATTCTATCAAATTTGCACAATCAAATCAAACTCATAATGTTTATCAACTCTATAAAAAACGCTGACCTCTAATGGCCAGCGTTTTGCAAAAACTAAATTTTATTTTTTTAGATTTTCTATTCTCTCTACTACTGCCTTATACATCTCTTTATATTTTTCGCCCTTTTCTCTTTCTTCATTTACTACAGCTTCTGGAGCTTTACTTGTAAACTTTTCATTAGAAAGTTTCTTTTCTACTCTGTCTATTTCCTTTTCTAGCTTTTCTTTTTCTTTATTTAATCTTTCTAACTCTTTTTCTAAATCAACTAGATCTAAAAGAGGCATAAACATTTCTGCTCCTTTAATTACTGTTGAAACAGAGTTTTCAGGCACCTCATCCTTGGAATCTGTAAATGCAACCTCTGACGCTGAAGCTAATTTTTCAAAATATATCTTTCCTTGTTCAAAAGCTTCTCTGCCTTCAGAAGCATATATTGTAACCTTTGCCTTTCTTGAAGGTGGAACGTTCATTTCTGCTCTTACATTTCTTAAAGCTTTTATAGCTTCTATTATATAATTCATCTCTTCTTCTACTTTTTCATCTTTTAAGGCATCATTGTATTCAGGCCACTTAGATGTTACTATAGTTTCTTCTGAATTAGGTAAGTTCACATATATCTCTTCAGTTATATAAGGCATTACAGGATGCAATAGTTTTAAACCTGTACTTAAAACTTCATTTAATACATTTAAAACGATGCCTTTGGCCTTTTCATCTTCTCCATATAAAACAGGTTTTACAAGCTCAATATACCAGTCACAGAACTCAGTCCACATGAAATCGTATATCTTTTGAGCAGCTATTCCTATTTCAAATTTATCTATGTTTTCTGTTACTTCTTTAACTACTGTATTTATTCTTGATAATATCCATTTATCAGCAATAGTATATTCTTTGCAATCTCTATACTCATTTATTAATTTTTCATCTAAATTCATCATGACAAATCTAGAAGCATTCCAAATTTTATTTGCAAAGTTTCTTGCTGACTCTACTTTTTCTTCATAGTATCTAATATCATTTCCAGGAGCATTTCCAGTGGTAAGCATAAATCTTAAGGCATCTGCTCCATATTTCTCTATAACTTCAAGAGGGTCAACTCCATTTCCTAGAGACTTAGACATTTTTCTTCCTTGACCATCTCTTACTATACCGTGGATTAATACAGTATCAAATGGAATATCTCCCATACTATGAAGTCCTGAGAATATCATTCTAGCAACCCAGAAGAATATTATATCGTATCCTGTAACTAATGTACTTGTTGGATAAAAATATTTTAGGTCTTCAGTTTTATCTGGGTAGCCTAGTGTTGAAAAAGGCCATAATGCTGAACTGAACCAAGTATCTAGTACATCTTCCTCTTGCTTTAAATTACTGCTATTACACTTACTACATTTTGTTGGTTCATCAACAGATACTATTATCTCTCCACAATCCTCACAGTACCAAACAGGGATTCTATGTCCCCACCAAAGTTGTCTTGAAATACACCAATCTTGAATATTTTCCATCCAATTGTAGTATGTTTTTGAGAATCTTTCTGGTACAAATTTTATTTTTTCTTCTCTAACAACTTTAATAGCTGGTTCTGCAAGAGGCTTCATCTTTACATACCACTGTTTAGAAGTTAAAGGTTCTATAGTTGTTGAACATCTATCATGGGTTCCAACATTATGAACATGCTCTCTTATCTTAACTAAATATCCCTTTTCCTCTAAGTCTTTAACTATAGCTTTTCTAGCTTCATATCTGTCTAGTCCAGAATACTTTCCATAACCTTTAGCTATAGTACCATCTTCATTCATCATAATTATTTGTGGAAGATTATGTCTCTTTCCAACTTCATAGTCATTAGGATCATGGGCTGGTGTTATTTTAACTGCTCCAGTTCCAAATTCCATATCTACATATTCATCAGCAACTATAGGTATTTCTCTTTCTACTAAAGGTAACATAAGTGTTTTTCCTATTAAGTGAGAATATCTCTTATCATTAGGATTTACTGCAACAGCTGTATCTCCAAGCATTGTTTCTGGTCTAGTCGTAGCTATTTCTAAGCTTTCATCACTATTAACTACAGGATATTTTATGTGCCAGAAGTTTCCGTTTTGTTCTTCATATTCTATCTCTGCATCTGATATAGCTGTTTGGCATTTAGGACACCAATTTACTATTCTATTTCCTCTATATATTAGTCCTTCATTATATAAGTCCACAAAAACTTGTTTTACTGCTCTGCTTAAACCTTCATCCATTGTAAATCTTTCTCTTGTATAGTCAGCAGAAACTCCAAGTTTTTTATATTGATTTCTAATTCTTTCTTTATACTCTTCTGACCATTCCCATACCTTTTCAAGGAATGCTTCTCTTCCCATTTCCTTTTTATTAAGACCTTGTTTTAAAAGCTCTTTCTCAACCTTTACTTCTGTAGCTATGCTGGCATGATCTTCTCCTGGAAGCCATAGAGTGCTGTAACCCTGCATTCTTTTTGTTCTTATTAAAACATCTTGTAAAGTTCCATCAAGAGCGTGACCTAAGTGAAGCTGCCCTGTTATATTTGGCGGCGGCATCATAATAGTATAAGGTTTCTTTTTATCATCTACTTTTGGTGTAAAGTATTTTTTTTCTTCCCAATTTTTATAAATTCTCTCTTCAAATTCTTTTGGATCATATGTTTTTGAAATATTTACTTCTTCCATATGTTTTCTTCCTCCTCGTAATCTATTTAAATTATGCAGGTTCTATTTTAAATAAAACAAAAGCGCTGACATCCCAAAGGACGACAGCGCGCGTTACCACCTTAATTCCTGTAAAATTTACAGGCACTCATTAAATTAACGATGTGACCACCGTCTTTACCTACTACTATTTCGATAAAGAAGCTCCAAAGCTACCTTCAAGATAATTCATATAGAAAGCCTTACAGCCAATGGACTTTCCTCTCTTAATATTCCTATATCTTTACTCCTCTTTTTCCCTGCTGCTTAATATACAATTATTTTTTATTATACATCTATTTTATAAACTGTCAAGAGTTACCCTTATTTTTTCACTTATCTTGTACAAAAAGAATATTGTAATAATATATACTTGTTTTTTATAAATATATACTACCCTAAAAATATCTCTTATATTAAATATTTAAATAAATGAGGTAT
>JAYFRK010000070.1:0-25515 GCA_034925975.1 Clostridium sp. | reverse complement strand
CGGTGTGGAAGAGTAGGTCGTAGCCAGGTAATATAAAAAACACTAAGCATTTGCTTAGTGTTTTTTACTTTTTTGTTATTGAAGTTAAAAATATAGAAATTAAAATATAAATATATTTATCATAAAAATATCTTGTAAGAGATATATAACTAATTTGAATAAATTTTAGATTTAAAAGCTATTTACCTATAATTCCACACATTTATTTTAATCAATAAGCAAACAATATTTAATGTATAATACTAATAATTGTTGTAGTCTATTGAATATAGAACATTTACATAAATTTATACTTTAAATAAACCATATTTGAATTAAAAATTTTAACCTGAAGGAGAGATATTTATAATGAAAAATATAGGGAAAATAGCTATAATTATATTGGCTTTAAGTATAGGATTTATTCAATTTGGATTTATCTGTCCTAAAGTGAATGCTAAAGCATTAAAAGTGTCTGTAAATCTAAAGGATTCAAATGAAATGGAAAGTGTAATACAAAAATTTATTCCAAAAGAGATGCAGCTTTCTCCAGCTATAGATTCTAAAAGAGGTAAAGCTATTATAAGAAGAGACATAGATAAAGATGGTGAGAAAGAGATAGTTTTTACTTTTGAATCATTGAAAGAGAGGAACAAGTGTGGAATAATTGTGTTGAAAAAGGAGAAAGATTCTTGGAAAGAAATATTAAAAGATTATGCTAATAATAAGTGTGTGTATAAAGTTTATTTTAAGGATATAGATGGAGATAAAATAGATGAATTATTAGTTAGTTATTCATCAGGAAAAGAAGAAGAGAAAAGTTTAAAAGTTTATAAGTTCGATGATAAGAAGACTGTTTTAAAGCTTATTGGGGAAGAAAAATATGATAAAATATATATGAAGGATATGCCCAATTGCACAGGAAAGTGTGATAAAAAAATAGAGATTGCATTATGGAATAAGGATATTGGAAATGCATATGAAGTTAAAGTGATAAGGTATAATGGAAAAAAATTCGTTAAAGCTGAAGATGTGTATAGCCATTATTATGAGCAAGTAATTGATTATTATAGATATAAGTTAAGAAAGAAGGAGAATAAAAAGAGTGCACTTATGTGGTACTATTTAATAGATGCTCAAATGAAAGCTGGTAAAAGTAAAGAAGCTTTAAGCAGTATTTATGATGCAAAGAGGTTAAATTTAGAAGGCTATGAAAAAGTAAAAGATAGAATAGATAAATTAGAAAAGAAAGCTTTGGAAAGCTTTAAGTAACAAAAATATTACAGTAGATATAGAAGTAAAATGAAAAATGCTTAATATCTACTGTATTTTTTATTGTATAATTATTAATGAGACATTTAGTTAGGAGATGAAAACTATGAATAGAGTAGAAAAGTTTAAAGATATAATAGATAAAAGTAAAAGTATAGTATTTTTTGGAGGTGCTGGAGTTTCAACAGAGAGTAACATACCAGACTTTAGATCCGAAAGTGGTGGATTATATAAGACAAAAAATAAATACTCTTATCCACCAGAAATTATGTTAAGTCATAGTTTTTTTATGGAACATACTGAGGATTTTTTTGATTTTTATAAGGCTAAAATGATATACAAAGAAGCAAAGCCAAATGATGCACATATGGCTCTTGCAGAACTTGAAAAAAGAGGAAAGCTTAAAGCTGTAATAACTCAAAATATTGATGGCTTACACCAGTTAGCAGGATCTAAAAATGTTTTAGAACTTCATGGTTCAGTGCTTAGAAATTATTGTATGGAATGTGAAAAAAGTTTCGGTTTAGATTATGTCTATTATAGTAAAGAATTAATTCCGCATTGTGATCATTGTGGTGGTGTAGTAAAGCCAGACGTAGTATTATATGAAGAATCATTAGATATGAATGTAATGTATAGTGCCATAAAACATATACAAGAAGCAGATACATTGATAATAGGAGGGACATCATTAGTAGTTTATCCTGCTGCAGGACTAGTGCAATATTTCAATGGTAAGAATTTAGTACTCATAAATAAAGACGTTACACCTTATGATAGCAAAGCAGACTTAGTAATTAACGATAAAATAGGAAAAGTTCTTAAAGAAATATTATGATTAAAAGATTGTAATTTTAGATTATATGAAATTAACAATTCTTTAGAAATTTGGGGTTAAATTATAATTAATAATAATTTAACCTCTTACTTTTTATCAATATATATTGTATACTAGTTAATAAATTGTATTTTTATAAAAATTGTTATCCGAGTTTAGGGGGATTTATAATGGAAAATAGCAAGGGAAGAGAAGGGTTTTCATCTGGCCTAGCAGCTTTTTTTGCAACGTTAGGTTCTGCTGTAGGCTTAGGGAATATATGGAAATTTCCTTACGTAGTAGGAGCTAATGGAGGAGCAGCATTTTTATTAGTTTATTTCATATGTATTATTTTTATTGGCCTTCCAATTATGGTTAGTGAATTTTATATGGGAAGAAAAACAAGAAAAAATGTTATGGGAGCAGTAGAAGAATTAACTCCTAAAAAGTCTTGGAAAAGTATAGGCGTTTTCTCGGTTTTAGGAGCATACTTCATATTGTTTTTCTATAGTGCTGTTGGAGGCTGGGTATACTCATATGTTTTCAAAATCATAAAGGGAGATTTTAATAATGCTACACCAGAATCTGTTAAACAGATATTTGGAACTACAATTATAGGACCAGCTTCGCCAATTGTATGGCAAATTATAATGGTAGCTGTTGTTTCTATAATTCTAATTCTAGGGGTAAAAAATGGAATAGAGAGAATAACTAAAACTCTTATGCCAATCCTATTTATACTGATTGTAATATGTGATATTAAAGCACTAACTCTTCCAGGAGTGAAGGAAAGTCTTAAGTTTCTATTTAAAGTAGATTTTTCCATGCTAACGACACAAGGTATACTAATGGCTATGGGATTAGCTTTCTTTAAAATGTCATTAGGTATGGGATGTATGATGACTTATGGAAGCTACTTTACAAAGAAAGATAATATGATGGGTACAGCTGCAAAGGTAGCTATATCAGATACTATAGTATCCCTTTTAGTTGGAATAGCTGTTTTCTCTGCAGTATTCACATTTGGAATGAAACCTTCTAGTGGCCCCGGATTATTATTTATGACCATACCACTTGTATTTACAAAGTTACCTTTTGGAAAGCTACTGCTATTAGCATTCTTTATATTAGCGTCTATAGCAGCAACCACGGCAATGACTTCAATGAGCGAAGTAGCAATAGCCTACTATTCAGAGCAAAGAGGGATGTCAAGAAAGAAAGCAGTTATTATAAGTTCTATAATTATATTATCAATAGGAATACTTGCTACCCTTTCAGCAGATAGTACAGGAATACTTGGAGGAATTACAATATTCGGAATGAGATTTTTCGATTTGTTTGATTATATATCTTCAAATATTCTTTTACCAGTAGGTGGAATACTTATAGCTATTTTTGTTGGATATAAAATACCAAAGGAAGATATAAAAAGAGAGCTTTCAAATGAAGGTAATCTTAAGCTAAATAAGCTAATAGATCTTTACTATGTAATTTTAAGATATATAACTCCTGTTTTGGTTTTTGTAGTATTTTTATCTTCAATAGGAGTGATACAGAAGCTAATTAAATTAATAATGTAATATACTTTGAAATTTGCTAAATTAGGTTTAATATTATAAAAGGTTTATACTGCTTAATAGATTAGATTTAAATTTAAAAAATATACGTTATAAGTGAATAAAACAAGCCATTCCAATAATTATATACTGAAATGGCTTGTTTTTATATGATGGGTTATCAGTTTTAAGTTTATTTTACAACAGGTTCTAATATACTAATTTCACCTTTATCACAATCAATCATAGCTTTTGCACCTATTGGTAAGGTTAGCTTTGGATAATCATGGCCTGACATAAAGTTTGATAAAGTAGGTTTATTTAAATTCAAAACTCTGTCAACAAGGACTTCATTTAGTGTTAAACTTTTTTCATAATTAGGGAGCGAACATCCAGTAAATTGCCCTATTATAAAACCACTACACTCCTGAAGCTTACCTGCAAGATGAAGTTGAGTTAAAAGCCTGTCAATAACGTAAGGTTCTTCATTAACATCTTCTATAAACAATATATTATTTTTAGTATTTACTTCATAAGGTGTTCCTAAGGTAGATGCTATTAAAGAGAGATTGCCACCTACAATCCTTCCTACAGCTTTTCCACTTATGTTTCGATTAAGCTTTATTCCAGAAGGGTTAACTAAGCTATAAGGTCTATATCCATTCATAAGGGTACTTAAAAAGCTTTTTAGAGTTTCTGTATCTTCAAAATTAGAGCTTCCCATAGGACCATGAAAAGTTATAAGCCCGCATCTTGATGCAATTGTGTTTAAGAAAGAAGTAATATCACTAAAACCTACAAAAATTTTAGGATTTTTTCTTATAGTTCTGTAATCTATAAATGGAAGGATTCTCATAGAACCATATCCACCTCTTATACATAGAATCATATCTATTTCTGTATCTTCAAACATATCCATAAAATCTTTTGCCCTATCTTTATCCTGTCCCGCCATATAGCCCCACTTATAGTATAAATGATTACCTTCTTTAACGTTAAAGCCTTGAGATCTAAGGAATTCAATGGATTTTTTTATTTTATCAGGGGTTTCTGGGCTAGCAGGAGAAATAAGGCCTATGGTATTTCCAATTTTAAGCCTTTTAGCTATCATAAAATCACACCCACATAATACTATCTATAATAATATAGTCTTAAAACTAAGTATTTGACAAATTAAAATTAATTAAATTTTAGTTTAATTTATTAAATTAATTAATAAGATTACAGTATATATCTATATAGTAGGTTAAAACATATCTCTTTTATTTAATATAATTATTGTAGCCACTGTAGTAGCTATAATTAAGAAAGTTACAGAAATAAATCCATTGCCAGCAGGAGCATTAGAGCCAGGTAGCCCTGTTACGTTCATACCAAAAATACCAGAATATATATTGGGGATAGACATAACTATAGTTATAGAAGCTAAAAGTTTCATAACTAAGTTCAGATTGTTAGATATAACATTTGCTGAAGCGTCCATGGTAGCATTTAAAATGTTAGCATATATCCCTGTCATTTCTATAGCCTGCTTAATTTCAATTATTACATCTTCTAATATATCTTTATCTTCTTCGTACTTTTGCATTATTTCAAGTTTAAGCATCTTCTCTAAGGTTATCTCATTGGCTTTAAGAGAAGTAGAAAAGTATACAAGAGAGTTTTGAAGAGATAGCAGCTGCATAAGAACCTGATTACTCATAGATCTATGTAGCTTCTTTTGTATCATCAAACTCTTTTTACCTATTTGTCTTAGGCAAGTTAAAAAGTAACTTGAAACTCTATAAAGTATTTGAAGAATAAATCTAGAGCGTTTAAATGTATAAAATGATCGTATATTTCTGTCAATAAAATCTGTTAAGAGTTTGCTGTTTTTTAAACATACAGTTATAATTTCTTTTTGTGTATGTATTATTCCTAATGGATAAGTATCATAGGTTAATGAGTTTTCTTCCATTTCAGTAAAAGGTATATCTACTATAAATAGTGAAACACCATCTTCTATATCTATACGGGAGGTCTCCTCCTCATCCAAGGCAGCATTTAAAAACTCAATTGGAACTCCTGTTTTTTTGGATACTAGTAATATTTCCTGTTCAGAAGGTGATACCATGTTAATCCAACATCCGGGTTCAATTGAATCTAACTTTTGTAAAGTTTGATCTATCTCACTAACTGTTTTATATATGCAAATCATAATTTTCAGCCCTTTCTAATATTACATATATTATTATTATAACTTACATATTAAATATTTCATAACTAATTTATATGTAGAAAAACATTATTTTAATAGAGACACAATTTCATATTATTTGATTGATTTACATAAAATTGAATATAGTATAAAATAACTGAATATACTGAATATTAATCCTCATAGAAAAACAAAGCTAAAGAGTAAAATAGTATAAATTATCACATGTAACCGTTTACGTTACCCTAAAACAGTCATAAATAATCTTAAATTACCTAATAAAAGTTTGCACTATTTTCAATAAACTTAGTATAATCACTATGTAAAATCAAGATAGAAAATGGAGGAAAATTTTAGCCATGTATAAAGAAACTGTGGCCAGAAGAAAAGTTCCAAGTATATTTATAATAGTATTGTATTTAACAACTTATTTAGTTGTATCTGACATAATTACAAACTTAAGAATTGGGCAATATATAATTGGTGAGTATTTAACTATTTTATTAACTTTTTTAGTTTTCTTTACAATAGTAAGACAAGTAAATAAGTGTAAAATAAAATATAAATATTCTATAATAGCAGACGAGTTAATAATTTATAAGCTTAAGGGTTGTAGGGAAGAAGTTATAGAAAGTATTAAACTTAAAGATATTGAATATGTAGAGAAGATTAGTAAATTTAAGTTTAACTTAAATAGATTCTTTTGCAAGAAGTGTGCTTGCTTAAACTTCATAAATGACGTGTATGCATGTAAATACAGTAACGGATATAGAAGTGGGAAATTTTACTTTGAGCCAAGCTATAAATTAGTTGATAAAATAAATATATTAAGAAGCAGAGAAATATGTTAAAACACTAGGTGTAGGAATTTACCTAGTGTTTTTTTTATGTCTATTTATGAAGTTCAGACTTTGCTTCTGAAAGTAAATTTTGTTGTTGAATTAGATCTAATCCTGTATTAGCAAGGGCTTTTACTGTATCTAAAACCTTATTACGAGCAAAAGGTGATATAGTTGCTTTCCCAAATGCCTGGCAAGCATATTCAATTGATTTATCATCAGTAATTTTCACAAGATATCTAAGGGTAGGTACCATGTGACTTACATTTCCAAGGCTTAAACCATAAGGAAGATTTACTTCCTCTGCAATATCAATAATTCCAACTTCCTTAAGATTATGAGAAAAAATTCTACAAAGAGTGGAATTAGCCTTAAAGTTTTCATATGGAACCTGGGATAAGGTAACTTCTGAGGATACACCCATCAATTCATCAAGTATATTAGTAAAATTAGTTATTTTATTTCTGATTTCCTCCGCTATATCTAAAGATGGTGCCTTAATTGAAAAACAAGTTTGTATATTTTTGGTTAATATATGAGGAACCAAGTCTCCATCTATTGATATTTTATCAATAGAGCAATCTTTTGGATAGCCTTTAAGTATTGTATTTATAGAATTTAAAGTAAATAAAGAAGCATCGAAAGCAGAAAAACCATTTGCCACCTTAAAACAAGATGTATCGTTACATGCATATGTAATTTTAATGGGTAAAACTGCAGGGGAGGTACAACAATTAGCATTAATTATGCTAGGTTGAGCCATTAGGACTGCATCCATATCTTCAAATACTCCTTGTTTTGTCATAGTAACTTTAGAACCACTTAAAAATTCTCCAGGACAACCTATTACAACAACAGATCCGCCTATTTTAGGAATTACTTTGGATAGACCAAGAGCAGCTCCTATTGCCATAGAAGATACTAAATTAGTACCTAATATATGTCCTTGCTTACAGGAACAATCATATTCACAAATATAGCAAATCTTTGGATGACCTTCACCAAATTGAGCCATAAATGCAGTAGGTATATCTAAAAAGTTTTCTTGTATATTGAAATTATTACTTTTAAGTATACTGATTAGATAATTATATGCTTTGTGCTCGCAAAAGCTTTCCTCTGGGTTTTCATATAAATATTTTGAAATTTTATATATATCTTCTTCTATAGATACTAAATAATTTATTATTTCCTGTTTCATAAAAAATGACCTCCTCAAATGGAATATCATTTATTAGTATACCCGCGTAGATAAATTATATTTTACATATAAATAGATAAAGTATATTTTATATACAAATAGACTTAAGATATTAAGTATAGTTGAAATATTGATATAAACAAGATATAATGAATAATGTGAAATCTATGGAATATATTGGGAATAAAAGGGGGATTAGTAATGGCTAGGAAAGAGATTAAATTAGCAGCAATAACTTTATTAATGGGATTGTTGATTACAATACTCTATGGCACAGAACAAGCATATGCAGATTCTATTCCTAAAGTAGAAAAAATAGTAGGAGAATATGATACTATTTATGAAGGAGATACTCAAACTTTAGATATACTAACTACTGCACCTGGAAAGGTTCAATATAGAGTATGGATATCTGACAAAAAAACAGGGGTATGGGAAGATATAACAAAGGGATATACTTCTCCCGTAGATGGTAATAAAGTTTATAATATTACAACTCCTAAATTGCTTGAAGGGGAATATGGAGTATCTGTTTGGGTTAAAAATGCAGGTGCTGCACCAAGAGATAAAAGAGGGTTTGATAACTATTTAAGTTCATCAATTAAGTGCCTAAAAAAAGATGGACAAGGTACAATTATAAAATTAAATAATTTTAAAAACAATTATGCAGTAGGAGAAACAGTAGAGATAAAAAAAGAAGAAGGAAAGCAATACTTATATAAGTTTAGTGCCTATGATATTATAAATAGAAAAGAAATTGCCTCTTCTAAAGATTATAAAGAAAATCTTTTATGGAAGCCATCGGCAGAAGGTGCATACTTATTACAAATTAATTTAAAAATTATTGAAAAAGTCCCAGTATATAAAGATAATAAAATCACATCAGATACGGATAAAGATGGACAAGAATCTAATACCACTGTTACACAAGGTACAGAAAAAATAGATAAAAGTAACGAAGTTATAGATAATAACAAAACAGAAGATGTAGATAAGAGTAAAACGGAAGTTATAGATAAGTCATCAGAAGATAAAATTAGTGAAGCTGAAGATAAAACGGAAGAAGCTAAAGATAAAAAAGAGGAAATTGATGGACAAAGTAATGAAAATGAAGAAAAGAAAAATGATGAAGTAGAATATAAAGAGATAGAAAGAGAAATAAAAATAAATAAATTAATAATTGTAGGCAATCCTTACAGGTATAAAGGGCCTAAAGCACCATCTGTAAGTTCTTTAGTAGTAGGAAATGCAGGGGAAGTACAACGTATTTATATTAAAGCTGAACCTAAAACAAAATCAAAAAACGTTGGATATATATATGGAAGTCTTCAGGAAGTTAAGATAATAAAAAAAGTTGGAAATTACTATTATATAGAAGCTAAAGATTATAATTCTTTAAATTTAGTTAGAGGGTATGTACTAACATCTCAGCTAAAGACAGTAAAACCTCAAGGGAAATATTCTATATTAGTAGATATAAGTGATCAGAGAGTTTATGTTTTTAACAGTGGGAAACTTCAAAAAACTATCATCTGTTCAACAGGGCAAGACTGGACTCCAACTCCTACAGGAACTTATTTAGTTGGTGATAGAGGAGCATATTTTTATACAGGGTATAAAAATTCAGTTATTTGTTATAACTGGGTTAGAATTAATAATGACTTTTTATTTCATAGTGTTCTATGTGATAGAAAAGGACGTGTAATACAATCAGAAGCAGCTAAACTTGGGAAAAAGGCATCTCATGGATGCATAAGAATGCCTTTAAATGATATAAAATGGATTTACAATACAATTCCAAAGGGCACATTAGTTGTTATACAACAATAACAAAAATAAAAAAATAAAACGCCAATTTTATGGCGTTTTATTTTTTTAAGTATATAAAAGTAATAAATATAATACTATCTAGTAGTAGGAACAATTCTTCTGAATATTTCCTCAACTTCGTTTCCAAATTCAGAGAAAGGTCTTCCGCTACGTATTCCTTCTCCAACATTTGTTATTCTCTTAAAGATATCAGGATCAGCACTTACTGCTACAGTTTTGATTCTAGTATCTGTACTTTTAACAACTCTTTCAATGTTAGCTTTTAAGTCATTAGTCATTGTACCTTCAGTTGTTGCAGCCATATCAACGCCAACTAAAGCCCTTTCATTAGATATAACAACCCTAGAGCCTCTAACACCCCTAATTCCATTTACAGCATTCTCTATTTTTTGAGCTCTTGAAGATAAGTCATTAGTTGTATAGCCAGGATTTCCTATTGAAGTATTATATCTATCATTAGGAGTATTATTTGGATTTGTTGTTACGTTTGGAGTTTGGTTTGGGCTAGTAGCTCTATTATCCCTCATCGTTCCATCAGGATTTGTTCCATTTTGAGTTGTGGTTCTTCCAGATGGAGGTGGATTTGTTCCACGGTTAGTGCATCCAATGATACTTATTGAAAATAATAAAATTGTAAAAACTATTAAGATATTTTTTTTACTTCTAAAATTCATTTTTATCACCTCGTAAATTAGTATGTGTAGTTTCAATATTATCTATGAAAGAAATCAAGACTAAATTTTAAGATTATTTTTCAAGTATTACTAAATAATTTTAAATTATTTTTGTGGACAAAATAAGATTAGGTGTTCAGTTGAATAAAATATAGTATAAGGGGCAACAATTGAAATGGTTAGAATCAAGTTTTAAATGAGGGGGTAAATATGCAAAAACAAAAATGTATTATATGTGGAAAGCCTCTAAATGATGGTATAATGATAAATGGAAGAGGAATATGTAAAAATTGTGAAGAGAGAATAATACGTTCAGAAACGGGAACAGATTTTTATGAATACTACAAAGCATGTATAAAGAAAACTATAGCCCATCATATGATAAGAGGAGTGGATTACAATTGGCAAAACTACCCCTTATAACAGGAGTACTAAACTATATAAAAGAAAATAATATAAGATTTTGTATGCCGGGACACAAAGGTGGAAGTGGATTTAAGACAACTAAAATAGGAAGAGAACTATACCAAAACTTTGTTAATGGCGATATAACAGAAGTGGAAGGCTTAGATAACTTTCATAATCCTAAAGGTATAATAAAAGAATCGCAGCAGTGTTTATCAGATTTTTATGGTAGTAAAAGGTCTTACTTTTTAGTTAATGGGAGTACTAGTGGTAACCTAACTATGATATTTTCTGCATTTAATGAAGGAGATAAGATTATAGTTGAGAGAAACTGTCATAAGTCTATATTTAACGGGATTATATTGAGAAAACTAAAACCTATATATATAAAAAACAAAATAAATCATAAATACAATGCTCCTCTTTCAATAGATGAGGAGCATTTTTTGCATATACTAGAAGAACATAGTGATGCTAAAGGAATTATTGTAACGTATCCGAATTACTATGGAATTTGTCCTGATTTAGAGTTTATAGTTAAAGAAGCTAAAAAAAGAAATATTAAGGTTTTAATAGATTCAGCCCATGGAGCTCATTTTGGTATAATAAATGAACTGCCCAAAAGTGCATTAGAGCTAGGAGCCCATATGGTGGTAATGAGTGCTCATAAAACATTGCCTAGTCTTACGCAAACTGCATATCTTCATATAGGAGATAGTGTAAATGTAGATAGTGTAGAATTATATTTAAATATGTTCTTAAGCACTAGTCCTTCTTATATGCTTATGTGCTCTATGGATTATGCTAGATTTTATTTAGAAGAAAGAGGAAAAGAAGACTATAAAAAGCTTATAGAAATAACTAAGAAATATAAAGATAAAATAAATAGAATAGATGCAATGCATATAATAGGAAAAGAAGACTTAGAGGATGAAAAATTAGAAATAGATTTAACTAGATACGTAATTAACTTAGATAAAAGATATAGTGCAAGTAAGCTCTCAGAATATCTAAAAGAAAATAAAATACAAGTTGAGATGAATGATAGTCATAACGTGGTTCTTATATTTTCTCCTTTTAATACTGAAGATGAATTTATAAGACTTTATGATGTGCTTAAGAGTTGTAATTTAGATAATATAAAGAGTGACTATTATAATATATTAAATTATAATATACCAGTAGCTAAGTTAATGCCTTATGAAGTAATTAATAAAAATAGAAAAAGTGTTGAACTTAAGGCGTCTGAAGGTAAAATATGTGCACAAGCTATAGTGCCATATCCACCAGGAATTCCACTAGTTAATTTAGGTGAAGTAATAGATAAAGATATTATAAGTGCTACAGAGTATTATTTAGAAAATAAAATAGACGTGATAGGTTTAAGCAAATTTCATGAGAAATGGATTGTGGAAGTTGTAGAAGATTAATTATACTACAAACTATATAAAACTTACTGGGGGAGCGTAAAATGAAAAAAGGAATATTTATTACTTTAGAGGGTCCGGATGGTTCTGGAAAATCTACAATCATTAAATTGATGGAAAAGTATTTAGATGATAATGATATCAATTACATATCTACAAGAGAGCCTGGCGGAATAAATATATCAGAACAGATAAGAGAAATTATATTAAATAGAGAAAATACTGCCATGGATCCTAGAACAGAAGCTCTTTTATACGCAGCATCACGAAGACAGCATTTAGCAGAAAGAGTAATACCAGCTATAGAAGAAAATAAATTAGTTATATGTGATAGGTTTATAGACTCTTCTTTAGCTTATCAAGGTTATGCTAGAGGTATAGGCATGGAAGAAGTTATGAAAATAAATGAATTTGCTATAGATAGATATATGCCTGATTTAACAATATATTTTGATTTATCACCAGAAATAGGAATAGATAGGATTTCAAAAAATAAGGAGAGAGAGATAAATAGACTTGACTTAGAAAAAATGGATTTCCACAGAAAAGTAAGAGAAGGATATTTAATATTATTAGAAAGATATCCAGAGAGAATAAAGAAAATAGATGCTAGTCAATCTATTGAAAATGTTTTTGATGATGTTAAAAGATTAATGATGATTAGTGTAGGACTTTAATATGGTATAATTAGAAGTAATTAAGAGGAAAAAACTTTTAAAGTATATTCTTAAATAATAAATAAATATGTTAAAATATAATTATAAAAGGCTTAATAATAATAAAACTTACAATTAAATTAATAATGAAGTAAAATATAATCAATTTAAAATGGGGGGGAAAGTAATGAAACTTGTTATTGCTGTTATTCAAGATGATTATTCTGATGAATTAATAGATATAATCACAGAAGCTGGCTATGGAGTAACTAAGCTTGCCACAACAGGAGGATTCTTAAAATCAGGTAATACTACCTTAATGATAGGTGTAAAAAAAGAAGAAGTTGATACTGTAATTGGAATTATTAAAGACGTATGCAAGAAGAGAAACCAAATAGTAACAACACCTTCTCCTGTAACTGGATCAACAGGCATTTATGTTCCATACACTGTAGAAGTTGAAGTTGGAGGAGCTACTATATTTGTAGTTGATGTTGATAAGTTTGTAAAGATATAGCTTAAACATGTCATTTAGGAGGTATTAGATGAGCTTTGAAACTATAATAGGGCATCAATTAATTAAGAGACAAATAGAAGATACCATAGGATCGGGTAGATTTTCTCATGCTCATCTTATAGTTGGAGAAGATGGTCTTGGAAAGAGTCTTATTGCAAAGGAAATTGCTTTGAAACTTCTAGGTAAAATAGATAATAAAAGGTATGTTGATATTATAGAGTGGAGAGCCAGTAAAAATAAGCAATCTATCGGGGTTGATGAAGTAAGAGATATAATAAAAGAAGTAAATAAAAAGCCCTATGAATGCGATAAAAAAGTGGTTATAGTTTATGAAGCAAATAAAATGACTACAGAAGCTCAAAATGCCTTTTTAAAAACTATAGAAGAGCCACCTCAAGGTGTAATTTTAATATTGCTAAGTGAGAATTTAGAACTTATACTAGAAACAATAAGATCTAGATGCCAAATTCATAAGTTAAATAGATTAACTATAAAAGAAATGATGGAATATATCCAAAAAGAGTACCCTCATCTAGAAGAACAAGAGATAAAACAAGTTATAGCTTTTAGTGAAGGAATCCCTGGACGTTGTAAGTACTTTTTAGAAGATGGAGCCTTTAAAGAAATCAGAAGCAATGTTATGGAGATACTACTTGAGCTTTATAAAAAGGATAAATACATGATAAAACAGTACGATACCTTTTTTTATAAGCATAGAGATCAGTGGAGAGAAATATTAAGCTGCTTTATTTCATATTTAAGGGATATCATTGTTTATAAGGAAATAGGAAAAAGCGAAGTGATAATAAATAATGATAAAATAGAAGAAATAAATAAGCTTTCTAATATATATTCATTTAATGAACTAACTAAATTTATAAATATAATAAATAATATGATAGAAAATTTAGAAAGAAGAGTTAATTCCGAATTGGCTTTTGATATAATGTTGTTAAATATGCAGGAGGTTTAAGATGATAACTGTTGTAGGAATACGCTTTAAAAAGTCAGGGAAGATATACTATTTTGATCCAAATGGATTAGATGTAAAAAGTGGTGATAGTGTAATAGTTGAAACAGTAAGAGGAATAGAATTCGGAGAATGTGTGATAGGGCCAAAAGGAATAAGTGAGTCAGAAGTAGTGACACCTCTTAAGAATGTTATTAGAAAAGCCACTGAAGAAGATATACAGAAGCATCAAGAAAATAGACAAAAACAGGAAGAAGCTTTTAATTTATGTTTAGAAAAGATACAAAAGCATGATCTTCCAATGAAGCTTATAGATGTAGAGTATACATTTGATAATAATAAAATTATATTCTATTTTACTGCTGATGGAAGGGTAGATTTTAGAGAATTAGTAAAAGACCTTGCATCAGTATTTAGAACAAGAATTGAATTAAGACAAATTGGAGTTAGAGATGAAGCAAAAATGATTGGGGGACTTGGTACTTGCGGAAGGCCTATGTGCTGCTCTTCATTTTTAGGTGATTTTGTTCCAGTATCAATTAAGATGGCTAAAGAACAAAACTTATCTTTAAATCCTACTAAAATATCTGGAATTTGTGGAAGACTAATGTGTTGCTTAAACTATGAACAAACAATTTATGAAGACATAAAAAAGGAGCTCCCAAAGGTAGATTCAATTGTAGAAACTCCTTATGGTAAAGGCATAGTAATAAGTAACTCTGTGGTAAAAGAAAGTGCAAAAATTAGAATTTCCATAAAGGATGGAGAAGATATAATAAAAGAAGTTAGCATTAAAGAAATGACCTTGATTTCAGGTGAATATGAATATATTGGTGATAAAATAAGTGAAGAAGACATAAAATTGGAAGTTGAAGACATAGATGACAAGACTATAAGTGAACTATTGAAGAATGACTAGGAGGATACATTATGAAAGCTCTTATACAAGTTTCTAATATACGTTCTCAAAGCGATGTCAGTAAGATACGTGTTGCATTAGGAAATAAAGAAGGAATTATTGCATGCCATATAAAAGAAGATAATGGACAAATAGAGATAGTTTATGACAGTTATTTCACTAATAAAGAAGAAATATATGATTTACTAGAGGATATGGGGTACACTGTTATATAAAAAATAATCTTTTAAAATTTATAAAAACATGTTAAAATAGAGAAGGCATGTACATAAAACTGCATGCATCTAAACTTTTGGGAGGTGTTTTTCATGGCATTTAAAATTAGTGATTCATGCGTAAGCTGTGGAGCTTGTGCTTCTGAATGCCCAGTTGGAGCAATCAATCAAGGAGATACTCAATTCGACATCGATGCAAATACTTGCATAGATTGTGGAAACTGTGCTAACGTATGCCCAGTTGGAGCAATATCACCTGAAGAATAAGATTAAATAAAAAAGCCGTCATATAGACGGCTTTTTTATTTTGCAGTTTTTTTACTTATAGTATATATTGTAGCAAAACTATTATGTTTGGATAAAAGATCAGTTATAAGGTATAATTAACCTATAATTGCAAAGAATTTAAAGACATAAGTTTAGTTTAGAGTGGTGATAAATATGAATATAAAATTAGTAAGAGAAGATGAGACATTAGACGATTTACAATTAAATGGTCTTCATGTTATACAGAAAAGGGATGGATTTAGATTTGGAGTGGATGCTGTACTCCTTGCGAATTTTGCTGAAATAAAGAAGGATAATAGAGTTGTTGATCTTTGTAGTGGAACAGGAATTATACCTTTTATAATTGCAGGAAAAACTAAAGCTTCAAATATCACAGGAATTGAAATACAAAATGAAATGGTAGAAATGGCAAATAGGTCTATTAGATTTAATAATTTAGAGAATAGAGTAAACTTTATAAATGGAGATTTGAAGGATATAGATCTTCTAAAAAGTATTCCAAAAGCAGATGTAGTTACTGTAAATCCCCCATATAAACTTTGTAATTCAGGAATTATAAATCCAAATGATAAAATAGCTATAGCAAGGCACGAAATTGCTTGTAATCTTGAAGATGTTATAATTGCCTGTAAAACTCTATTGAAAGATAACAAAAGAATGTATATGATACATAGACCAGATAGATTAGCGGATATTATAATGCTTATGAGAAAGCATAAAATAGAGCCTAAAAGAATACAAATGATTCATCCAAACACGAAGAAAGCACCTAATATTGTGTTAGTTGAAGGACAAAGAGATGGAGGGGCATTTTTAAAGTGGGAGCCGCCTATTTATGTATATAACGATAATGGTGGATATTCAGAACAAATAGATAAAATATACGGAAGAGGTTAAATAGAAGGGAGTCTTAGTAGTGGGTAAGTTATATGTAGTCCCAACCCCTATAGGAAATTTAAAGGATATAACTTTAAGAGCTTTAGAGGTATTAGGAAATGTAGATTTAATAGCAGCAGAAGACACAAGACAAAGCCTAAAGCTGTTAAATCATTTTAATATAAAGAAACCTTTAATAAGCTATCATAAATTTAACGAAAATATAAAAAGCGGTGACATTATTGATAGATTAAAAGAAGGAAAAACTATAGCTTTAGTATCAGATGCAGGAACACCAGGGATATCAGATCCCGGCAGCGTAATAATAAAAAGATGTATAGAAGAAAATATAGATTTTGAAGTGTTAACAGGAGCCACTGCGGTAACTACTGCTCTTGTATACTCAGGACTAGACACTACAAAATTTTTGTTTAGAGGATTTTTACCAAGAGAAAATAAAGAAAGGAATCCTATTATTGAAGATTTAAAAAATAGACAAGAAACATTAATATTCTATGAAGCGCCACATAGATTATTGAAGACTTTAAATTTTTTATATGAGAATTTAGGAGATAGAAAAATTGCTATATGTAGAGAACTTACAAAATTACATGAAGAAATAATTAGAGTGAATATAAAAGAATCTATAGAATATTATAGTACTAATAGCCCAAGGGGAGAGTATGTACTTATAGTAGAAGGAAAAAGTGAAGAAGAAATAAAATTAGATGAAGAATCTACATGGAATAATCTATCAATAGAAGAACACATAAAAAAATATATAGAAGATGGAATTGACAAAAAAGATGCTATAAAAAAAGTGGCAAAAGATAGAGGAATAGCTAAATCAGAAGTATATAAATATTCTCTAAATTTGTAGAAAATTTTAACAAAAACGCTTTTAGAAGCTAATAAAAGAAATATAAACGAAATTTTCCACTGTAAATGTTATCTGTTTAATGTTATAATATATTATATTATTACAATTTGGTTACAAAGGAGTTGATATTAGTGCATAAAAAAGTGGCATCAATAGTAACTACAGCAGTATTATTAGTTACTATAAGTACAACTGCAGTTATTGCAAGCCCAATTTCGGACAAGCTTAATCAGCAGCAAAATCAGATGCAAGAGCATAAAAATCAATATAGGGATGCACAAAGTAAGGTACAATCAATAGAAAGTCAAATAGAGCAGTTCGATGGACAAATCGAAAAATTGATGATGGAAGTAAACGGAAATAAGACTAAGATAAAATCTATTCAAAATGACATAGAAGCATCTGAAGATGAAATTATAAAAGCAGAAGAAGACATAAAACAAGAACAAGATTTATACAATGAAAGAATGAAAGGAATGTATATGAATGGTGTTGGAGGATACTTAGATGTAATTCTTGGCGCTGAAAGCTTAGGAGACTTGTTTGAAAGAGTTGAAGCTGTTAAAAAAATTACTGATTTGGACAAGAAGATAGTTAAAGAACTAGAAGAGAAACAAGAATCAATAAAAGCAAAAGAAACAAAGCTTAGAGAAGAGCAAAACAAGCTAGTAGCTTTAAATAAATCACAAGAAGAAAAAGCAAAGAAGCTAGAAGAAGATAGAAAAGCTCAGGACAAGCTTGTTCAAGAAGCAAGAAGACAAGCATCTCAATTTGCAGGTGTTTTAAAAGATGACCAAGCCAAAATAAGAGAAACAAAGCAATTAATACAACAAATGAGAAGTAAAGCACCTAAATATACACCATCAAGAGGGTCAGCACCGATATCATCAGACTCAGTTGTTGCTTATGCATCTAATTTTTTAGGTACACCTTACGTTTGGGGAGCTAATGGACCAGAAAACTTTGACTGTTCAGGATTTACAAAGTATGTATATGCTCATTTTGGAGTTAGACTACCAAGAGTTTCAGGGGAACAAGCACAAACTGGAGAGTATGTATCAAAAAGTAATTTACAACCAGGAGATTTGGTGTTCTTTGGAAGTCCAGTACATCATGTAGGAATATATGTAGGAAATGATTCTTACATACATGCACCAAGAACAGGTGATGTAGTTAAGATAAGTACGTTATCAAGCAGATCTGATTATGTTTCAGCAAGAAGAGTTAGATAAAATAGAATATAATACAATTTACATATTAAACGCCGATTTATCGGCGTTTTATTTTGTTGTTAAATAAAAAAACCATGAAGAGTACCTTCATGGGTTTAATGCAGCGAGATTATTTTAAATTATTTTTCTTCTTTTAAAGCGTCTAAACAGCTTTTGCAGATGTTTTTGCCTCTATAGTTAATAACATTTCTAGCATCTCCACAGAAGATACAAGCTGGTTCGTATTTCTTTAATATGATTTGTTCTCCATCTACATATATTTCTAGAGCATCTTTTTCAGCTATATCTAGTGTTCTTCTTAACTCTATTGGAATAACTATTCTTCCTAATTCATCTACTCTTCTTACTACTCCTGTTGATTTCATTAATTCTTCCTCCTTAAATTTAACTAACAATAACCAATTTAAATGTTTTACATGTTTCGACATCGTCTTACTTAAATAATAGCAAATATGACAAAAGAAGTCAATATAAAAAATGATTTTTTTTAGATTAAGTTACAAATTTCTTATTAACTTCCATCTAAAGTTAATATACTACCAAATTATTCAAAAGTCAATAGGAACTTTTTGTTAAATGCAAATTTTTACTATAAAGCTTAAGGCTTATAAAATCAATGTTTCACAGAAGAAATGTTAGAAAATTACTAAAATTCAAGTAATAATTTGTAAAAAGGAAAGTTGTTAAAATTTTAAAATAAAATAGTAATTTAATGGATTAAAATGATTATAGTGTCGAAAAATAAATTGAACATAAAATATACTAAATATATAAATATAGAAAGTATATTACAATTTAATATTATTAATTATGATATAATTAAAATTAATTTATAATAGTAGGTGAAAGCTCATGAAAGATATTATAGAAGATATAAAGAACATTTTAAATAATTTAGGAGGCTCGGCTTATATAGTTGGAGGATATATTAGAGATAAGTTAATTGGATGTAATAAAGTTCCTGAAGATTTAGATATAATTTATGACGGTAATATTCATGCTTTTATAGAAAAGCTAATAGAAAAAGGTTATAATATATTTCCGATAAAGGAAGACATGAAAATTTATAGAGGTATATTTCATGGAAGTACTCTAGATATATCAGAGTTAAAGAGTAATAATATAGAAGAAGATTTACAAAATAGAGATTTTACATTAAATGCAATAGCTCTTAAGTTAATAGATAACAAAATAATAGATCCATTCAAAGGAAGGGATCATATAAAGGCAAGGATAATACATGAAGTAAGTGAAGCTAGTATAAAAGATGATAGTATAAGAATATTAAGGGCATATAGATTTGCTATTAAGTATGGTATGCATTTTAGTAAAGAGTGTGAAAATAATATTATTAAAAGTGGTAAATATATTAAAGATTGTCCGAAAGAGAGAATTTTTAATGAGTTAATAAAGATAATTGAAGATGATGTTCAAGGAGTACTTTTCCGAGAGCTAGATAGATATGGTGTTCTTAAAGAATTATTACCATATATACAGGAGTTAAAGACAATAGGAAAGTGCAGGTATCATATTGAAGATGCCTTCACTCATATGAATCTAGTATATGAAAATTTTAAAGAGCTTTTAAAGGGAAACTTATCTATAAAAGGATTGGATATAAGTATATTCGATGAAAATTTAGCAAACATTTCTATAAAGAATTATATAGCCTTTGCAGCCTTTTGCCATGATATAGGGAAAGCTAAATGCTATAAAAAAATTAATGATAAGATAAGCTTCATAGGACATGATAAAGAGGGAGCTGTCATTGTGAGAAATGTGTGTAATGAATTAGGATTTCCAAAACGCGGGCAAGAGCTCATTGAAAAACTTGTGGAAGCACATATGTATCCACTAGGGCTGTGCAAGAATAACGTAAAAAACTATAAAAAAAGCTTTTATAAGTTTTTTTCAAGATATGATAAATACATACCGTATATATTAGCACTATCCTATTGTGATATGTATGCTACAAAAATGCTGTATGATCCAGATGGAGAGGAGAATATATTTAAAGAATATATTGAAAAACTTCTGGAAGAGTATAAAATTTACAGAAAAGTTAAGGATAATAAATTACTAGGTGGGGAGAAAGTAATTGAGGTTACAAAGGCCCAAGGAAAAGATATAAAGTTAGTATTAGAAGAGCTAGACAAAAAAATATATTTTGGAGACATATCCAATGTAGAAGAAGCCATTAAGTATTTACAAAGCAAATGTGTAACTTAGGCTACATTTTAAGAGAGTGTTGTTTTGTAAACTTAAAATAGCTAATATTAAATAATAAAGTTATATAATTTTTTTATAAAGTTAATATACTATTATATATAACTAGAAATTACTTGAAAGGGGTAATAATTTATGAAAATATTTATTGATACTGCCAATGTAGATGAGATAAGAAGGGTTAGCAAGTGGGGAATACTAGATGGAGTTACAACTAATCCATCTTTAATAGCAAAGGAAGGTAGAGATATTAAAGATGTTGTAGAAGAGATATGTTCTATAGTTGATGGACCAATAAGTGCAGAAGTTATAAGTTTAAAATCCAAAGAAATGGTAGCTGAAGCAAGAGAATTAGTAAAGATACATAAAAACATAGTTATAAAGATACCTATGTGTGAAGAGGGATTGAAGGCTGTAAACGTATTGTATAAGGAAGGAATAAAAACTAATGTAACATTAATTTTCTCAGCTCAGCAAGCCTTACTTGCAGCAAAAGCAGGAGCTAGCTATGTTAGTCCGTTTGCAGGTAGACTAGATGATATAGGAAATGATGGATTACAGGTAGTTGGTGATATAGCCGAAATTTTCAGTATTTATGATATACAAACAGAAATAATAGCTGCAAGTATAAGGAATCCAATGCATGTACTATATGCAGCAAAGGCAGGAGCCCATATATCTACAATACCATATAAAGTATTAATGCAAATGTTAAATCACCCTCTTACAGACAAGGGGATAGAGGCATTTTTAAAAGATTACGAAAGTCAAAACAAGAAATAATTATAAGTATATAAATTAAGTAGAGTAGATAATTAAAAGAGAGATTATCTACTCTACTTAATTTATATAGATACAAAGATATTATTGTAAATATTTTTGTAATGGTGATATACTGATAAAGTAAGATAATATGTTCTATTTAAAAAATTGGACAATGAATTGTAATAATTATACAAACACCCGTTTTAATTGCACTTATTTCTACAATATTATAAAAATAGAAAAACATAAAGCTACAGAATTATATAAAAAATGAAATAATGAAAGAGAAATAACTCGAATTATTCCACATAATTATAACAACTTATCCACAAGAACATGTGTACAGTGTGGATAAAATTGTATCGATATTGTTAAAAGTCACAATAAAATCAATGCTAGAAGATATAAAAGTGCTTATCCACAGAAAGTGTGTATAACTTGTACATAAATGTGGATAAGTAAGTATATTTTTATAAAATCTTAACTTTGCAATTTATGTTTCAAAATTTCAACTGGATTTATGATTTCTATGATTAATGAAGGTAAATATGAAATATATCCAATAATTCGACAAGGAGTACTATAAAAAATACAACTTGTAATAGGGTTATAAATACCGTATAATATATTATGAAAACGTCTATGAATTTATAGAAAATTCAATAAAATTTTTATGGGTTTGGTATTTTTCTAATAAGACTTAGTTAAAGCTTACATACAGAATAGCATGGAGGTAATAGAATTGGATAACAGTAAGTTTATTTTAGAAGGCTTAAATAAGATAGCAAAAGATATCTCAAAAAGTAGTTTAGTTCCCTACGAAGACTTACCTCAATATGATCTTTTTTTATCGCAGGTTATAGATTATTTGAATGATAGATTTCAAGAAGAACAGTACACTAATAATATAGTTCAAAACTATATAAAAAATGAAGTTATTTCAAAACCAGAAGATGGTAAGAAGAGAGGATACACTAAGCTTCATTTAGCTCAGCTTGTTCTTCTGAGTTATATGAGACCTATTTTAACAACTGAAGAAATTAAGAAAGTATTTGCCCTTGCATTTAATCAAATAAATGATAGAAGTGACGATATAATTTCCTGGGAAAAAGCATATAAAGTTTTTGATAAGATACAAGCAGAAAGCTTAGATAACTTCTTAAATGTTGACTTTTTTAATGAAGATAAATTCAATAAATATATAGATGAAAGCCAATTGAAAGAGGAAGATAAAGGCAGAATATTAGTCTTTTTAATAGTAATGAATTTAATAGCTCAGGCAAGTGCTATTAAAAAGTTAGCTAAAAAAATTATCGATGATTATGGTGATAGTAAATAAAATTATATATTTTAAGCTTCCATGCATATTTAATCTATGAAGGGTAGGTGATATGTGTGGAAGCTTTAGTTAGTTTAATAGGAAATGTAGGATTTCCAATTGCTATATCTATTTATTTGCTAGTAAGAATAGAAAGCAAGCTTGAAAATCTTACAAATAGTATTAATATGCTATCTAACGTAATAAATAATATATCTAAAGATTAAATATTTACCAATATGTAACTGTTAGTTAATAATTTATTAATATTAGAATGTTATTATATAATTAAACTTAGATATCCCCTTTATATAGGTTAATGCCAGAAACTTTCTGGCATTTTTGTTTTAAAAATAATAAGATTATTGACAATGAGGTTTATAAAGTTTACCATTGAATTGCAGGGCTAGTAAATGGTGTGTATTCAATAATTACATATATATAAGGATTTATAAGGGGGACAATGTTATGATAAATTTAACGGGCAGAAGTTTTCTGACATTGATGGATTTTACAAAAGAAGAAATAAACTACTTAATAGATTTGGCACAACAATTAAAATACGACAAGGGTGAGGGCACTGAATGGCAGAGGCTGGCAGGGAAAAATATAGTTTTAATATTTGAAAAGGATTCCACTAGAACTAGATGTGCTTTTGAAGTAGCAGCTTATGATCAAGGGGCACGTGTTACATATTTAGGCCCTACAGGAAGTCAAATAGGAAAAAAGGAATCAATAAAAGACACAGCAAGAGTGCTTGGTAGAATGTATGATGGAATTGAGTACAGAGGTTTTGGTCAGGAAATTGTAGAAACTTTAGCAAAATATTCAGGAGTTCCTGTTTGGAATGGACTTACAGATGAAGACCATCCTACACAAGTTTTAGCAGACTTTTTGACCATAAAAGAACATTTTCAAAAACCTCTTGAGGAAATTACTTTAGCTTATGTAGGAGATGGAAGAAATAATGTAGCAAATGCACTTTTGATAGGAGCAGCTAAGGTTGGTATGAATATTAGAATAGTATCTCCTGAAAGATTATTTCCTAGGGAGGACTTAGTTGATAAGTGCAAAAATGAGGCAAAAGAATCTGGAAGCGATATAGTAATTACTTCTGATGTGAACTCTGGAGTTAAGGGCGCAGATGTAATATATACAGATGTATGGGTATCCATGGGGGAACCATTAGAAACATGGAAAGAAAGACTAGAAATATTAAAACCATATAGAGTAGATATGGATATGATAAAAATGACTGAAAATGATGAAGTTAAATTTATGCATTGTTTACCTGCCTTTCATAATTTAGAGACAACTATAGGAAAAGAAATATATGAAAAGTACGGATTTGATGCTTTAGAAGTTACAGAAGAGGTTTTTGAAAGTAAGCATTCCGTAGTGTTTGATGAAGCTGAGAATAGAATGCACACAATAAAGGCTGTTATGGTAGCTACAATATAAATATAATACATAATTAAACTAAAGGTTATCTTAAATATATTTAAGATAACCTTTTTTAGCGTATAGAAGTTTATAAGTAAAAATAAAATTAAAATAACTATCTTAATAAAAACTGTTGAGCACAGTACTAGTATTTGTTTCATACAATACAATATACTACATATATATTTAAAATATTACAAAATAAATTATAATAAGATAAAAAATATATATAAATTTGTTAAAGTATTAAATAATATTTACGAAATTACTATAAAAGATAAATGAAATATGGGCATAGGTCGTAAAATGTCGCATAACGTAATGAAAAAATTTTAAATAAAGGAGGGAAAAGTATGAAAAAAAATAGAAAAAGTTTGCACAAGCAAATAATAGTATTGCTAATTATAGCTATAGTAGTGCCAATAACTATAGTTTCAGCAATTAATTTTTATGTTTTAAACCTTAGCATAAACTCTAATTTTAAGCAAATGGCTACATCTAACCTTGGTAACGTAATTGATATTATATCGGATATAAGTAAGAATAATAAAGAATCTATAGAAATGCTATCAGAAGATCCTAATGCTAGGTCTATACTAGAAGCCCAGGAAAATAAACTTTGGCTTAGAAAATTTCTCGATTCTTTTAAGAAGTCTCATGAAGGAGTTGCCAGTGTGTATATGGCAACTATAAACAAAGAGATGATTATGGTGCCCGATAACAGTATTCCTAAAGATTTTGACCCATCTTCTAGGGAATGGTATAAAAAGGCTATGGAGAATCAAGGAAAGGTAATTATAACCAACCCATATGTGGATATTAGCAATGAAAAACAATATGATGTTACTTTTGCAAAAACAGTTAAAGATGCTTCTGGAAAAATTGTGGGAGTAATAGCAATAGATATAACATTAGATCAATTAAGCAATAAAGTTTCTAGTATTACAATGGGAAAATCAGGTTATGCAGTAGTTATAGATTCAAATGGAGTAATTATAGCACATAAAAGTATA
>JAYFRK010000153.1:0-2453 GCA_034925975.1 Clostridium sp. | reverse complement strand
CATTTATCATTGTTCTTTACCCCTTTCGGTGTTTTAGGCGTAGAAAAAATGCTAACGCCTTTTTATCAGCGTTAGCCTTCATTATTATGATATATATTTGATTTTTAGTTTTGTTACAGCTTACTGCATTATTACAATTATGCATCAAAATATTGATCATATTTTATTAGTTTATATATACTATTTAAGTTGTTAACTTTATGCAGTTAACTACTATATTTTATTGCAGTGAATATTAGAGTATATTTAAATATCTCTTTTCCCTATCTTTAAAATTCTTGAATCATTATTGCTTCATCCTTATATTCATCTAAATCAGCTTTTAGCCATGAACTTTCATTTTCTCTAATTACATGAAATCTCATAGTAACGTAACCTTCACTAAAACTAAGAATTATACAAAACCTATATTGTGGATATTCTGTTTTTAGTTTGTATTTCCATGTATCCATTATAATTTCAGCTAATTGTAAAACTGCAACTTCATCAGAATAATCAATATAATCATTTATTCTTATTTCGTTGCAACTAGCCTCATAGCCTGTTCTATCTCTAAACATAGAAAGAATTTTTTTAAAATTTACGTTTTCTACTTTAATTTCATTATTAATATCAATTATAATGCAATCATGTACCTCTTTAAAGTTTGGATTCATTATTTTAGATAGATTATCTGTACTTATTTTAATTACTTCTTCTTTTTTAATTTTTGCTTTTTCCAATAAATCTATCATATTTTTATTAGTTCTAATGAACATAATTCACCATCCTGTTTTACTTTAACTTATCTTCACCTAAAAATTTTAATCCCTTATTTATAGCATTAATAACATCTTTGTCTTTTAATAATTTTTGTATCTTATTAGGTGCTAATTCACCTGTTTTCTGATTATAAATTTGATATTAAATGCATAAATATGTCCATTAACCACTTTCCTATTGCCTATACGCCAGAGAGAACCCGTATTTATTAAAGTTTGTAAAATAGCCTTGATTAAATTAATAAAATACCCAACTGTAAAAATACCTCCTTAATATTGTTTAAATCCCTATATTATAAGTAATCTACACAACCATAATTATTATTTTCAAGTATTTTTTGTAATCTAAAGACGGTTATCTATCATGATAACCGTCCTAAAACTTAACTCTTATTCATTTTCTTCCACATCTAATAAATACCCAAAAAACTCTTCGTGTAAAGCACTATCTTCTTTCAAAGATTTTTTTGTATCTGAATTTATGATATCAATATTAAATTTGTCAGTTAACTCATCTCCTCCATCAAGCATAACTAAAATTGAATGAATGACTCCTTCTATAGCATTATTCATAATTTTTTTATATGCAATTTTACTTTCTCCTGTTTCTAATAAGGTTTTTAATACCTTATATTCTTCTTCACATTCAGATGGTACTAAATCTTCCTGCTCATTTAATCTTTTAACTGAACTATCAACCCAGTAATCTTTAATATCTTTCAATCTTTCAAATAATACTCTTTGTTCATCCATAATATTTCCTCCTATTTATTAAACCAATATTTATTATATTTATTATCAATTTGTTTTGCAAAATCAATTACATCTTGTGCTGTAGGTGTTTTTCCTAATGCTTTATCCCATTTCATCCATTCTTTTGTTATTAATTTATGAGTTTCTACATCTATACCTTTTAAATATTCCACTTCATTGATATTAATTCCTGCATTTTTCATAATCGTCTCATATTTCTATGGTAAGGTATGATGTACTTGATGTCCTTTAGGTAAATCAGGAAACTTCTCTAAGAACAACTTTCTATAATTATTCTTAGTAGCATTACCCATCCCCTTACTCCCTAAAGGTCCTAAATATACTGTTCCTTGTAATATTTGCGGTTCAATAATTTGATATGTGTACGTTTTTGTGCTCATCGCTGTTCCATCAGCTAGTTTAATTTCAAAATCATGCAATTCTACACCATTAAATCTTATAGTATCTTTCGATAATAAGTAAGTATATGTGAAATTAGAATCCTTCTAGCTTATTTTCTCTGGTAAGCTCTTAGCCTGAATCTCATCATATGTTTTTGTTGATTTTATCCAACCATTTAAATGTTCTTCATATATTAATTTTTCAGCTTCCTCTTTAGTAAAGTTATATTTATCGGGTTCGGTAGAATATACATATCCTTGATTACCAATCTTCTCCCCACCGTGACAAATCTTAATATTATAACTAGTTTTCTGCTTTTCCTTCTTTGAAACATAATTGTTACTAGTGATTGTCATTCCCATGGCGCCTGGGTTTATTCCTGTGTTGGTTGCACTTCCATATACTGTATTTAGGGCTGTCCATGTATTAGTGCCTACTATTCCATCTTGAGATAATTTGTTTTTCTTTTGAAAATCTACTACAGCTGCCTTAGTTTTATCTCCGAATTTACCATCTATCTTTAGATCATAACCTAGT
>JAYFRK010000409.1:0-8195 GCA_034925975.1 Clostridium sp. | reverse complement strand
AAATCCATCGCTGGCAACAGCGTGCGGGTTCAAGTCCCGCCTTCGGCACCATATATATTAACGGTTAAAGGACTTTGGATAGATTATCCAAAGTCCTTTTTCGCTACGTTTGCTAACATATTGATTACATTTTATAAAACTGATTATTAAATCTATCACCCATATTATCTATGAGATAGCATTGTAATTATAGCTTTCGTGTAATTAAATGTACTTTTTATGTAGTTTAGAGAAAAACAAATAGCTGGCCTTGGCAGCTGTTTGTTTAATTTTCGCCCTCTGGGCGGATCAATGAAAATGGACTTGCTTTATACCAGGTTCCAAGTGCTTAGCCGCTATCTGTAATCATAAAAGATTTAAAGCTAGTCCATTTTCTATCATATTTCTTCTTTTGTGGAAGTGAGGAGCTAGTCTATTTTTAAAGTAGTTTTCTTAAAAATAAAACAGCTTTTGACTTCCACCTGTAGGCATAGCCGATTATTGATTAGAAAAAGCTCACGATACGCCTTTTGAACTGCTCCCTGTCAAGTAGACAGGTGAAAAAACAAAAAAAGATTATCCCGTTAGGGTCTGATTCCGATATTCTATCGGAGTCAGACCTTTTAGGTTTTTCTGTAATCTTCTGGTATTATAAAAATCTATGTATTCATCAATTGCCTGATCTAAGTCCCCAAATGTATGAAATTTACGAAGATAGTACATTTCTGATTTGAGTGTTCCCCAAAATCCCTCCATTGGCCCATTATCAATACATCTGCTAACGCGAGACATACTTTGAGTAGCACCAATACTATCAAGCTTATTCTTAAAATGTTTGTTAGTATACTGAAATCCTCTATCACTGTGGAAAAGTGGTTTTGCACAAGGATTAGACTTTACGGCTAAATCAAAGGTATCAAAAACAAGCTGATTGTTATTGGAATGTCCTAGAACATAAGAGATAATGCTCCTGTCACCTAAATCCAGTATGGCACTTAAATAGGCTTTATTTCCATTTGTCAGCTTAAACTCTGTAACATCTGTCAACCATTTTTCATTTGGCCTTTTGGCACTAAAATTTCTGTTAAGTATATTTTCTGCAGTTATCTGTGGTGTACTTGGAGTATATATTTTTCTCTTCCTGCGGATAACAGACTTCAGATTAACGGATTTCATTAATCGGTAAATACGTTTATGATTATATCGTTTATTAAGTTTTTTATTGATATTCATAGTCATACGTCTATACCCGTAAATCCCTTTAACATCACTATATAACTGAGTTAACACTGAAAGAATCATAGCATTTTCTCGGTCAGCTTCGCTTTCTAATCTGTTAGCCCACTTATAGTAGGAGGAACGTGCAATATCCGCTATTTTGCATAACACAGAAATGGGATAGCCTTTTATTTCATGAAGCTCTTTTATAGCTACATACTTATCTCGCGTAAGCGATCTATTATTTATCTCCTCCTTTCTATCTCGTCCAATTTTTTTAGATAATCATTCTCCATCTTCAATCGATTATTTTCTGCTTCAAGGAGCTTTAACTGCGCAGCAAGCTTTTCAGTCTCACTTAATTCCTCTAGGCGCTTGCGATTACCACGTTTATCTAACAAAGACTCTGAACCGTATTCCTCATATTTTTTTACCCACGTATAAATTTGCTGATAGGAAACCTGAAACTTTTCTGATGCCATTTGGTAGTTATAATTATTTTCAATACAAAATGATACTATTTCGATTCGTTCTTCAAATGTTGTTTTTCTTCCCTTAGTCATGATTTTATCTCCTTGCGAATTATGAGATTTTAATGTTCCATGACCATTATACTTCTTAATCCATTTGCGCAAAATACTGTTTGATGAGATTCCATATCGCCTACATATTTCACGTAGGGATACTTCACCACCTAGGTAATCTCTAATAGCTTGTTGCTTAACAGCCTCAGGATAGTATTTATTTTTCCTGACGTTTGTTAAGGCTTCTAACCCTGAAATCTCATACTTTTTAAGCCATTCATAAAATGAAGACTCGCAAATATTCATATCACGACAAATCTGGAATACTCCTCTTTTCCTAGATAAATAATCTTCAATAGCAGTCAGTTTCTCATATGGTGAGAATTTTTCTTTTCTACCCATAAAATATGCCCCCTTTATAGAAACAGTTTTATTATTTTAACTGTCTACTATAAAGGGAGCGCATAGTAAGAGTTTTTTTATTTCCTTCTTAATCAAATTCATTACTAACTTTTTATACTTTGTACTATATAGTGCCTGCTCTAGTTTCCATTAACAAACCTATTATCTTAACTTAATCAAATTTCTCCTGCAGATTTAAGTCTACCTAAATGCTAAATTTTATACAGCATCCATTTGCAAGTTTTCAAATCGTACTTAATTTCAAATAACTTTAACACATTATCAATGAGGCTTTGACATCTAAATACAAACATAATGTTACCTGCTAGCTTTTCAGTTCCTTTTACAATAACCTTATCCACTTTTATTACCTTTATAGAATCATCCTCTGTTTTCAGCCTAAATCTTAAAGGTCTTATATCTCCCTTATCATCAGTGTAAGAGACTACTTCAATTGGTTGTGCTACAATTTTCAAAATGCTCACCTTCCTCTATAATATAGAACTCATCAAAGGATATTCTTCTTCTCCAACCCCTCCACACATTGGATTTAACCCTGAATTTAAAAAGCATGATCTTATAATAGCTTTATTACCATACTTTAACCTAATTTCATCCACTACTTTATTTAGTTTTCTATCTTTATCATAATTAAAAGAATCCAATAAGTTATATTGATAAAAATCATTATTACAAAAATCTGTTATATGAACTCCTAGATGCCTTATGGGTTTTCCCTTCCATACATTATCGAATAAATAGCAGGCCACCTCATATATTTTCCTAGTTGAATCTGTGGCAGTACTTAACTTCTTTTGCCGTGAATAACTTATAAGATCGTTACCTCTTATAAATAAAGAAACTACGGTGCAACAATTTCCCGAATCCCTTAACCTCATTCCCACTGTTTCACATAAAGATAACAATACTTTATGAGCTGTCTCTCTATCTTCTACATCAAAAGAAATTGTTGTAGAATTTCCTATGCCTTTCATTTCAATATAGTTACTTTTTCTTACCTTTGAATTATCTATACCATTAGCATAATTCCATATTAATTCTCCATGACTTTTTAATATGTTTTTTAATATGTCTACATCATAATTTGCTAAATCCCCTATTGTATTAATGTTTAACTTATGTAGTTTAGGAACTGTAGCTCTGCCTACCATAAATAAATCTTCCACTGGCAGCGGCCACATTTTCTTCTCAATTTCATTTGGAAATAAAGTATGTATTTTATCTGGTTTTTTCAAGTCTGAAGCAACTTTTGCCAGCAGTTTGTTATTTGATATTCCTATGTTAACTGTAAAACCTAGCTCTCTCTTTATTCTTTCTTTTATAGTTTCAGCTAGCTTCATATAATCTGGATATAAATTTTCCATATTAGAAAAGTCCAAAAAGCTTTCATCTACAGAAAATCTTTGTATAATAGGTGTGTATTCCTCAAGTATTTCATGCATGGCTGAGATGCATTGCATATATAACCAATATCTTGGTGGAAAAACTGCTAATTCAGGACATTTTCTTCTAGCCTCGTATAAACTTTCACCAGTTTTAATATTATATTTTTTAGCATAAATTGATTTAGCCAACACAATTCCATGCCTGCTAGATTCATCTCCACCTATAACAGAAGGAATTGTCCTAATATCCAATTTCTCCCCTTGCTGAAGTCTATACGCTGCCTCCCAAGAAAGGTATGCACTGTTTACATCTATATGAAAAATTAATGTACCCATAAAATATCAACCTCTTAACAAATATTAACACCCGATTCAAGAACATGTGTTCGTATATAATTATATACTATTTTTATATTTTTTATAAGATGTTTTAAGAAAAAATATAGAATGTTTATCCATTTTTTTCTTCTCCACTTATTTTTTCAAGATTAATTAAAATAAATAAACTACTACCCATCAGAAGATAATCCAAAACAAAAAATAAGAAATGGGGCAAAATAGTGCTCCATTTCTTTAATATATGATATTGTCATTTCATAATACTATTTATTATCTTTGAACTACAATACCATATTAATATCATGCCAACTATACCAACTATAATCCAAATTGAATTTGATTCAGCATAAGTAATACCAAATGCAAATCCTAGAAAGCCAATAAGAGCACCAAAAACATACAAGTAAGACGATACTCTTTTGCTCATATGGAATTCTACTTCTTCATTCTTCCTAGTAATATTTTCATTCTCCCCTGTTCTTTCTATAGATTCAATATGAGCAGAATTCATTTTTGTAAGTTCATCCATCGATACATGAAATATTTCTGCCAACTTCATTAAGTTTTCAGTATCAGGTTTGGATAAACCAGTCTCCCATTTTGAAACTGCCTGCCTACTTACACCCACTAATTCAGCCACCTTCTCTTGTGACAAATTATTAGATTTTCTTAAATGCACTAAATTTTCTTTTAATACCATCTATTATTCACCTCTAAAATAGATTACTAAAATCTACAGTTGCACACCACCAATCGTATGTCAACTATCAGTTGCAATAATCAATTTAATGGAAATATTAAATAAACATTGCTTCGCATAATCCTACTATAAATTTCAAAACCAATAATATTTTTAAAATCCTAAAACTATTACAATACTAGCCATCATAAACATCATTTCTGTTTCTCAAAAATAAAAGATTTAGCACCATTTTCACATATGTTTTCTCTCTGAAATACAAAACCACAATTTTTAGTATAAAAGTGATGATTTCTTTTTGAATAATCAGGAGTTTCAACCGTCCATCTTTTTGCATTTATATATTTTTGTTCTATATCTTTCCATACTATCCTTCCAAGATGATTTTTTCTGTATTTAGGGTCAATGAATAGCATTTCCAAATTATATTCACCATTTGGCTTAATTCCAACAGTATACGCCCCAACAGTGGTATTATTATAAATTATTTTATAGCTTTCAAAACTTTTATTTTCATCGAGCCATTTAATTAAGCTTATGTCATTGTATCCCCTAGGACCATCTTCTTTCAAATCAGTGTGCATAGATGTATCTTCATTAAATGCAGAAGTCATTATTTTTGTCAATATATCATAATCAACTGGATATATTTTTAAATATACTATTTTATTATTCATCATAAACTTCTCCTTTCTAGAAAACAATTTATATAGTTATGTTAAATATTTGAATATTTATAGTTATGTAGTATATACTTAAACAAATATACAATTGTAACTTATTGTTCATCAACTTAAAATGATATTTATGATTTGATTATCTTGCTAATATATAAAACCCAAAATAGGTTAATTTTTACTTTACATATTTATATAGGTTGAAAGGTGGAAACAACTATGAATCATAAAGATAGAATGTTGGCGGGTCTACCATATAAAGCGTGGTTAGATGGATTAGCAGAAGAACGAAGGGAAAATAAAAAGAAGATCTATGAGTATAATCACTGCCTGCCAGATGAAGATGAAAAAATTGATAAATTAATAAGAGATATTCTTGGGAAAGCAGGTGTAGATATACATATTGAAGCACCCTTCTATTGTGATTATGGAAAGAATATTGAAATTGGAGATTATTTTTTTGCAAATTACAACTGTACCATTTTAGATGTGGGAAAAGTAATCATAGGTAGTAATGTGCAATTTGCTCCAAATGTTTCTTTATATACAGCAGGTCATCCGATACATCCTGATTCACGAAATTCTGGATATGAATATGGTATTAGTATAACAATAGGAAATAATGTTTGGATTGGAGGAAATGTTGTTGTAAATCCTGGAGTTCACATTGGAAATAATGTTGTTATTGGTTCGGGAAGTGTCGTTACCAAAGATATTCCAGATAATGTAATAGCAGTAGGGAATCCATGCAAGGTTATTCGTGAAATTACAGAGGAAGACCGTAAGTATTACTATAAAAACTACGAGTTCGATATTGATGATTACAACATTTAATATCTACTAACTAGCAAAGGCCATAAAACTGTATTTTTATTACAGTTTTATGACCTTTGTTAAATTCTATCAATTCCAAAATACATATATACTATAAAGTATCCAAATAGTCTATCCCATAAGGAAATCTAAGATATTCCATCCATCAGATGTTTTTGCTTTATACAATTCTGTATACCCACATCTTTTACAACTAATAGTAATAAACTTTTTATTTTGTATATCAAATATCTTTGATATGTTTCCTCCTGTTGCCTGAAATTGATCTGACTCATATTCATTGTTACCACACTTTGGGCAAACATACTGTTTCTTTTCCATTTTAAACCTCCCTTTAATTTATGTAATCTAATCCTCAGTTAGTTGCTGTTGTGCTACAACTTTATGCTAACATGTAGTAGCTAGTCCTCTTATAATATTACCACTATTTTCCGTAATTTTAAATTAAAACTTTCTTATCTCCAGTATACTCTACTGTCCGTTTTTTGTCCGTTTATAAAATACAATACATCAATAAATGGCAAATTAATATTTCTAACACTAAATTTACTTATTTAAGTTCATTCTCTATCAATTTATCAATATATTCTTTTGACTCCTTTAAGCCAAGTCCACTAACCATTCTGTATCTCTTGACTGCTTCAACCCTTTTACCTTCTGAAATAAGGCTTTTTAATTCAATATCTATATTTTCTGTTATCGTATCAGGTACTCCTATTTGTTTAGCAATTTTATCTAGAGTTAAGTTAATACGGGCAATATCACTTCGCAGATTGTTAATGGCTCCTAATAAACTTGAGAATATAAATGCTCCTACCCCTATACATATCCATACAATTTTATAATCCATCTTTCTCCTCCTTAATACTTAATAATTTATTTTAAAACAATCCAACTAGCCATTTTTCTATTTACACTAATGCTCTGAAATACCATCTAATTTTCCTTCCAATATCCAATAGAATGGAAATGAAAAATGGATATGTTGGAAAGCATACCCTTCACTTATATTTGAAATTACTGAAGTAAGCCTGATTGGACATGTGTAATTTGCACCTGCAGCACTTTCCTTTAATACATAGGCCATACTTCTATGTGCAGCAAACAGTTTTTCTTTTGAAGTAAGATTAGTCTGAAATAGATTATTTAGTTCCTCTAATGCACTCTCAGCAAGTTTGTCCTCGTTCAAAACTTGTTTCAACATACCAGTAACTGTAACCCAAGTTACTTCATCAGATCTTGAAGCAATAGCATGCTCTAGATCTAAAATAAGATTTGCATCGCTGCTTTTAGCAAAAAAGTCTCTTATTTGATCAATCCCATAATACCACTGGTTTTCTGGTCCGATTATATATGGCATACTATCTGCTGCAAAATACTTACTTATAAGTTTTTTTGAAATATCTTTTTGTCCAATAAGTTCTGTCTCTAATTTTTTCAGAAGGTCTTTTAACTCTAAAGTCATCTGATTATTCTTATACCCATCAGTGATGGCATTTTGCTTATTATAGTTCTCTAGATGCTCTTTAGAGTTTTCAAAACGCTCATCAGGAAAATTAGCCTTTTGTATAGAAAATTGAAGATGAGCAATCCTCCACTTATTGCCATCCTTTAGAAGAACACCACTTAAACATAGCGGCCACAAATATTCTCTCTCACTTTCAACACGCTGGTGATAGGTTAGAGACAAAACCCAATTGATAAAAGCAACTCTCTCTTTAGGTGTACGCTCCTTCTCTTCAGATTTGTCCTTTATAAGATCAAGATATCTGTCATACCTTTCTAGTGAGTCTGCAAAGGTATATTTGACATGACCCATAGTGGCAAACCAGGCAACTTCACCTTTAACTGAAATATGTGCATTTTCCCAATCTATACTAGCATCTCCCCAGTACTTCCAGTCATCCCTAATCAAGTTTTTTACTTGCTCACTACCTAAAAATAATTCTCCAGTTCCAGTACCGAGAACACATATTTCCTCTCCATTAATAAAAAGTTCCTCCATAAAAGCATCTACGTTTTCTATATTTCTCTCAGTGTATCCATTCTGGAATCGTCTAAGAACCTCTCTAATTTCTGTATGTTTATCAGCTGATTCATGGCATACACCTACTTC
>JAYFRK010000258.1:0-2426 GCA_034925975.1 Clostridium sp. | reverse complement strand
AGTATCTGCAAATCTACTACATTATTTTTCATAAAGTAAAAAGCTTTTATGAAGTCTTTAAATAAATCTCTATTACTCTCTTCTTCCTGTAATCCAATTAAAATTAGCTCACATAAATATGAACCATAAGTAATAGTATCTATATCCTTTAGTATTCCTTGAAATGAATCTATTATTTGTACTTCATTAATATTATATAAATTTTTTCCTCTATATAATATATACTCTCCAAAGCAAAAAGGTTGCGTAGATGATAAAAATTTACTTTTACTTCGCTTTGCACCTCTAGCTATAGCTGATACTTTGCCAAGCTTTTCAGTAAAGAGCCATATTAATTTATCATTTTCTTTAAAATCTTGAGTTTTAATTACTATAGCTCTAGTTTTAAATATTGACAGAAAACCATCTCCTATATATATTATATCCTAATTATGAAAGTAAATAACAAAATATCTTCTATATTTTATAATATATTAGTCTTTATATCCTAATTCCTTTAGCATAAAGCTACTATCTCTCCACTCTTTTTTTACCTTTACCCATACTTGAAGGTTTACTCTAGCGTTTAAAAATTTCTCCATATCTTGTCTTGCATAAGTTGAAATCTTCTTAAGCATTTGCCCACCTTTACCTATGATTATACCTTTATGGGAATCTTTTTCACAAAGTATATTGGCATCTATATTATACATTCCTTTATTGTTCTTTTTCATTGATATAATCTCTATTGCAATACCATGGGGTACTTCTTCTGATAAAAGCTTTAATGCTTTTTCTCTTATTATCTCCGAAATAACGAATCTTTCCTGTTGATCAGTAATCATCTCTTCTGGATAATACTTAGGACCTTCAGGCATATATTTAATCATTAAATCCTTTAGTAATTCAACATTCTTATCTCTCTTAGCTGATATAGGTATTATTTCAGTAAAGTTCATGTAACTGGAATATACTTGTAATGTCTTTGCTACTAATTCTGGAGGGTTTTCATCTACCTTATTAATGACTAAGAATACAGGTCTATTTATATTTTTTAAACCTTCTAAAATCATTTCATCTCCCTTTCCTATCTCTTCCTGGGGAGTTGTCATAAATACTATTAAATCAACTTCATTAGTAGATTCTTCTGCAATTTTAACCATATATTCTCCAAGCTTGTGCCTTGGTTTGTGGATACCTGGTGTATCTAAAAATATGAGTTGACAGTCTTCTTTTGTTAATACTGCTCTTATGTTATTTCTTGTAGTTTGAGGTTTACATGATACTATTGATAATTTTTCTCCAATTACATTATTGATAAGCGTAGACTTACCTACATTTGGTCTTCCGATAATAGTTATAAATCCTGATTTGAACATAAATCCTCCTTATTTAATTAAGTCTTCCTTTGTAAATGCGCCTGGCAGTATATCTTCTAATTTTTTCACTAAATATTCATCTTCATTTTTAATAAGAATTATATCTGTATCTTTATCTGCAAATTCACTAATTACTTGTCTGCATATACCACAAGGTGACGTATGTGTAGATAAATCTCCTACTACTGCAATTGCTTTTAATTTTTTATTACCTTCAGCTATTGCTCTAAAAATAGCAGTTCTCTCAGCACAATTAGTTGCGCCATATGATGCATTTTCTACATTACATCCTCCATAGATCTTACCATCATCCATAAGTACAGCTGCTCCAACTTTAAAATTTGAATAAGGTACATACGCATTTTCTCTATATCTTAATGCTTCTCTTATTAAATCTTTATATTCCATCATATCCCTCCATAGGATTAATCTTTATTGACTCTCTTAGTATTTAAATTATACCACGTATTAATTATATTTCAAAATGTTTAACTATATTTTAAAAAATATCATAAAATCTTAAAAATTAGTAGTGTTAAAAGCGTTCCAAAAATTCCTCCTACAATAACTTCAAATATAGAATGTACTTCAGAATCAACTCTACTTTGTGCTACTATAAATGCCATAATATAGCTCAATATAATAACTGTAGGTTCTGCCGTAAGCAACGCTATAGTTGTTGATATAGAAAATGCAATTGCACTATGTCCACTTGGCATTCCACCTTTTAAAGGTGTTCCTTCTCCAAAGATTGCTTTTGCTATAACTGTTGCTAAAGATACAATAACCAAACTTAAAAAAATCATATAAGGATTAGAATCTTTTATCTTATTAATTACTGTAAAAGTAAATGGTAATAATCTATCCCAAAATATAATATACCCTACTAATACAGAATTTATAGCTGTTATAAGTACTGCTCCTGCTGCTACATTTTTAGCTATTTTAGCCAGAGGGTGATAATAGTTTGTAGTTGCATCTATTGCACACTCTACAGCCGTATTAATCATTTCACATACTAATACCATAGTAATTGTTATGGTTAAAATTAAAAGCTCTAACTTACTT
>JAYFRK010000271.1:0-3153 GCA_034925975.1 Clostridium sp. | reverse complement strand
GCCCAATCTTCCATTGTCATTGGAATCTTTCTTTTTGCTTGGTTTTCAGCATAATCAAGGTACATAGTTACTATTCTATTTAATGAATTCATTTCCTCTATATTTAGGTAATTCTTTGCAACAGAAACATCACTTTTCAATATTTTACCCTTAGGTGCATTTCTCCAAGTAGCCAAACCCATATTTTCTTTTTCAGCACTAGCCCTATCCATTATTAATTCTGCTGCAGTTTTACCATGAATTGCAAAGTGCAACTTATTTTGCACCGTCCTAAAGAATGTCTTAGTAGTTACAGCATTAGCCGAATAATCCATGGCAGTTGCATATATATCTGTTATCTTTTGATAGAACCTTCTCTCACTAGCTCTAATTTCCCTAATTTCTTCAAGTAAGTGCTCAAAATAATCTTCATTTAAAAATGTTCCGTTTTTAAGCCTTTCTTTATCTACAACATATCCACGAATTGAAAAATCCTTCAGTACAGATGTTGCCCACTGACGAAATATAATAGCTCTTTCTGAATTAGTTCTAAATCCAACTGAAATAACAGCCTCTAAGTTATAAAATTTTGTATTATATTCTTTGCCATCAGCACCAGTACGTCGGAATTTCCGACATACTGAACTTTCATCTAATTCGCCATCAGAAAATATATTTTTCAAGTGTTCTGTAATAGTTGAACGACCTTTTTCATAAAGTGTAGCAATCATATCCTGTGTTAACCAGACATTTTCATCTGTAACCATAACTTCAATGGAATTCTCTCCACTTTGTGAAGTAAAAATTAAAAATTCTGCTGTACTGTTGCGAATTTGAAGCTTATTATTGCCTTTATTCATATCCGTTCACCACAAGCTGCAAATTCTCTGCAATCTTCCTTTCTAATTCTTTTGATTCCATATTAAGCTTTGTTAATTCCTCATTTAGTGATAGCATTTCTGCTTTAAATTCTTCTTCTGTTAGCCCATCTTCTTCAATAACTACTCCAACATATCTTCCAGGGTTTAGAGAATAATCTTGTTCTTTAATTCCATCTTCTCCTTCAATGCTAGCAGCCTTGCAAAGGCCTGTTATATCTTGATATTTCCCCTCTGGGAATCTCTCTAGTAGCCAATTAATATTTTCTTGCCAATATGATTTATCTTCTGATGTTTCCATGGCTAATTTATATTCTTCAATTAAGGCCCAAAATTCATCAGATTTACCCTCATAAAGTCTTGTTATAATAGCAAGATTTTTAATTTGCTCATCAGAGAATTTGCGATGAGCTCTATCAATTTGTGTAAATACATTTCTTGCATCAATAAATAAAATCTCATCTTTCTTTGACTTTGCATTATTAAAAAACCAAAGGGTAGCTGGCAAGGTAACTGTACTAAACATATTAGATGGCAGTGTTACCATTTGGCTGATGATACCACTTTCAATAAGCTTTATACGAATATCTTTTTCACTGTGTCCTGCATCAGAAGCAGAGTTTGCCATTACAAGAGCAGCTCTTCCATCTTCATTTAAGGAAGTAGCAAACATATTAATCCACAAATAGTTTCCGTTTGGTACTGTCTCTGAAGCATCTTTCTTTGATTTTTTCGTTTTATTTTGTGGTATTCCGTAAGTATTAAAACGTGGTTGATCTTTGACGCTATCAAGCTCAATACCGTCTACATTAAAAGGAGGATTTGCCATCACATAGTCAAAGTTTTCAAAGCAATCATAAGGATCATTATAGTAAGAATTTGCCTCTGTAATTGTTCCACGTATGTTATTAAGTGCTAAATTCATTTTGGCAAGCTTCACAGTTGCACCTGTCTTTTCCACACCATAAGCACGTAGATTTATTGCATTTCCGTTTTTCTTATGTTTCTCTATATAGTGAGCAGTTTGAACAAACATACCACCACTTCCACAGGCTGGATCCAATATTTTCCCCTCAGTTGGTGCAATGACTTCAACCATATAGCGAACAACACTTGATGGTGTGAAGAACTCTCCACCACCTTGACCCTCTGCTAATGCAAAGTTTCCAAGGAAGTATTCATATATCTCTCCGAATACATCTATACTTATATTGTCTGGAACATCTTTAAATGTTTTAAGAAGTTTTTTAAGAACAGTTTTATCATCACTACCATTAACACTGTAATACTCATCTTTTGGCAAAGTATCTGCAAGTTCAGGTGTATATTTTTCAATAGCAACCATTGCTTCTTTCACCTTTTGTGCCAGATTTTCGCTTTCTGGTAAATTTAAAAGATAGTCGTACTTTGCCTCTTCTGGAAGATAAAATCCACATTTTTCAATAGCAATTTCATGAATATCCCTTTCAACTCTAGTTCCTTTATATTTTTCATATTCTGCATTTATTTCAGCTTCAAATTGTTTATATTTACTCTCAGCAAATCTAAGAAAAATAAGTCCCAATATAGGTGTAGCATACTCCGTTGACTTCAATCCCGAATTAGCACGAAGTTGATCTGCTGATGCCCACAGTCTATCTTTTAAATCTTTCAGTTGTTCATTAGTCATTTTTTTCCTCCATGTCCGGTAGATAATCAACGATATCTCCAATATTGCATTTTAACTCTTTACAAATCCTTGCAAGAACCTCCATATTTACGGGTTGATTTTTGCTTAGTTTAGCAAGTGTAGCTGGTGTAATAGCAATTGCATCTCTAAGTGCCACCTTATTCATATTTTTATCAATTAGTAATTTCCAAAGCTTGTTATAACTGAATGCCACCTTAACACCTCCTAACCTTTATCTTATATAAGTATAACTTTACCAACCTAATATTACAATACTTTTAGTACATGTTTGTGAATCATTAGTAAATTTATATGTTAAAAACAAAAGCGGGGCTACTTTAGTTGCTCTAATTTTTCTTCCTTTTTCAATGAAAGATCTATAATCTAAAACCTTTACGCATAATTGAATAAATACACAAATATCCCTATTTCTGCGTAAAAGTTAGACCCCCTAAAGCAAAATTCCCCCAAACTTATTAGTCTGAGGGAATATATAACACACTATCAAATTTTCACAAAAGCCTTCAAAGCCTTTGATATCAGGCTACTTCTTGATTAGCCTTACAACTGTCTCAGCAGTAGGCTCCTACCAATCATCCGTCGCTTCTCTCGGATTCTTGGGGAGCC
>JAYFRK010000524.1:0-2236 GCA_034925975.1 Clostridium sp. | reverse complement strand
TTCTCCTTTCAATATAGGTAACAATAATGTATATTTTAATGTATGAAATACTCTATATTATAATATACACCGAGTATAGTATATTTTTCAATAATAATTACATAAATTTTATTTCAATTTAGTATTTCTACCTTATTTTTTAGTATTTCATTGAGAATAGTATAGTACTTTAAGTATTTGTATAACAATATATTTAAGAGGTGATTTAAATGAATATAACAGGTTTAATAACTGAATATAATCCTTTGCATAAAGGTCATATATACCACATACAATCATCAAAAGAAATAACAAATTGTGATGGGGTTGTTTGTGTAATGAGCGGCAACTTTGTACAAAGGGGCAACCCTTCCATTATTGATAAATGGAGTAGAGCTAAAGTAGCCCTAGAATGTGGAATTGATTTAGTTATAGAATTACCGTTAATTTATAGTTTATCTTCAGCAGAATTTTTTGCATTTGGTGCCATTAGTTTACTTGATAGCTTAGGAATCGTAAATAATATATGCTTTGGTAGTGAAAGTGGAAATATAGAAGAGATAATGAAAATCTCAGAAATTTTAAATAGAGAACCTGACGAATTTAAACATCTGTTAAAATATTATTTAGATCAGGGATTATCATACCCCATTTGTAGACATAATGCATTAAACCAAATATTAGAAGATGATGTGGATATCAATAATATTTTAAAGTTCTCAAATAATATATTAGCTATAGAATATTGTAAAAGCTTACTTAAGCTTAAAAGTTCAATTACTCCCTTTACAATAAAAAGATTAGGATCTTCTTATAATGATAATAATTTAACAAGCATATTTACAAGTGCAACCTCTATAAGGAGTTATTTAAAAGATACAAATAATATTGAACAGTTAAAAAAATTTATGCCACTACAATCCTTTAATATGATTTCTAAAAATTTCAAAAATGAATCTTTAACATTTGAAAACTCTATTTTTCAATATATTAAATATAAAGCATGCACCTCTATAAATACACTATCAAATATTTCTGATGCATCTGAAGGCCTACATAATAAGATATATAAATCTTTAATAAGTTGTAATTCTTATGAAGAACTAATAACTCGTATAAAAAGCAAAAGATATTCTCAAACTAGAATAAATAGAATACTATGCCAATATTTTATAGGTTTAGATCAACTAGGTTCAAGTCAGATGAATCAATTAAGAAAATCAAAAGCTCCTTACGCTAGAGTACTAGGATTTAATGAAACGGGAATAAAAATTTTGAAGCAGATGAAAGATACTTCTTCCATTCCAGTTTACATAAAACTTCCTAGAAATTTAGATCCAATACTAGATTTAGATATATTATCTACAAAAGCTTATAGCATAATTAATAAAAATCTTTCTCCGGATTCAGATTTTAAAATTTCACCTATACGTTTATTTTAATGTAATATTACTTATCCCCTTTAAAATATAAATATACTAGCCTTAAATTAATCTTGAAAAGGCTAAATATTTATTTTAAGGGGATTGCATATGAAAATACTCTTGTATCTAATATTTTTTTTAATATCTTTTTTTATATTTAACTTTATAAAATATAGTAAATTAAAATTAAGCAAAAATCTAATAGTAACTTTTTTATGTACACTTTTGATACTAAACATAGTTCTAAAGCCTGAGGTTTGCTTAAAATCAGCTTTAGATGGAGCCAAGCTTTTTATAAATTCGGTATTTGTATCTCTTTTCCCATTTTTAGTTTTAATAAACATTATGCTACACTACGACGGCGTAAATATATACTCAAAATTTTTAGGTAGATTTTTATGTAAGCCTTTAAGATTGCCAGAACAATGCTCTGTTGTTTTAATAATAAGTACCTTATGCGGATATCCTCTCGGATCAAAATATGCTTGTGAACTTTATGAAAGAAAAATTATTGACTTTAAAACTTGTGAAAGGCTTTTAAATATAGCTTCTAATCCAAGCCCCTTATTTATTCTTGGAGCAGTAGGGACCTCAATGCTTAATAATCCATCTATGGGATTGCTACTATTAATATCAAGCTATCTCTCTTGTGCTATTATGGGTTTAATATTACCTTCAAATAAAAAATCCATAAGCCATAGTTATTTATATCGTAATGCAATACATAACACCAAAGTTACTTTAGGAGATATTTTAAAGTTAAGCATAGATAATGCAATTAAAACTTCGGTTTCAATAGGAGGGTTTATAATTTTTTTCTCTGTTTTAACAGC
>JAYFRK010000562.1:0-4247 GCA_034925975.1 Clostridium sp. | reverse complement strand
TTAGCTTTTTCATTAAATTGAAACTCTTATTGTTAACTTATTTACTATATTTTCTTGTTGCAATCATATATATTGATATTTGAATTATCCATAAAATCGCAATAACAATAGGTAGCACTACAGGAACACTAGTAACAACAGATAGTATCAATATTACCACCATTGCCCCAGAATAAACTAACTGCATTCCCTTAAAGCTTTTGTAACTTGAACTATAGGCTATCCACTTTTCTCCTTCGTCTAGCTTCTCAAAAAACTTCTTATCTGAATTATTTTCAAACATATTAAGTTTCTTATCTGGATAATAGCCATTGTAGCATTTAATGGAAAGCATTTGTAATAGGTTTGCAACCACCATAATCACTAAGGTTATTGCTATATATATTCCCCTATTACCGATATAATTTTTACTCATTATAATAGCTAAGAGAGTAAGTCCTAAAATAACTGCCACAGTACTAAGATGAATGACTAAATCAATTTTTCTATCTATTTTTAAAGGAATCTCTTCTAAATCTGTAGTTTTAAACTTAATCTTTAGAAATATCAATGCCACTGATACCATAACAGCTAAAATAATTTCTACTGCTAACAATACTTTAAATAAATAAACAGATGTGTTTTCGCCTAAGTTTAAATTTAGACAAAAGCCATTTTCACTCAAAAGGCCTATGACCCCTCCAACTATTCCAGATATTATTATAATTATAATGAAATTTTTATACTTCTTCATTTTTATTCTCCTCCAAATAGAAAACTTCCTCTACATTTACCTTAAGAACCTTAGCTATTTTTAAAGCTAATACTATAGAGGGGGAATAATCTCCTCTCTCAATGAGGCTTATAGTCTGCCTGGAGGCTCCAATTAACTTTCCTAATTCTCCTTGACTTAGATTATACCTTGCTCTAAGTTCTTTAACTCTATTTTTCAACTCCAAGTAGCCTTCCTCCTTTCCACATGATACCATTGTATATTATATCTGTCATATTGTCAATTATATTTGTCATTTAGATAATTTTAGTTGTCATTTTGACTATTTATATTTACAAAAGTATTGGAGGAAATTCAAACTTTAATATTTAATCATGATAAATTTCATCACTTAAGTTTCTAATTTTTGTAGATACTTTGTAAATTGTGTAACCGAATACTGTAAATAACCCAAGGAATAATAATTTAACAATACTCATTCCAGAGTATTTTTCATAAACCGGATTAAACACAAGATTTAAAAATATAGGAATCTCACATATTGCTATTATTTTCAAAGTTTTTAAATATCCCCTGTACTTTTCAATTTTAGAGTTGTTGTCTGTATAAATATCTTGAATATTTGCCTTTTCTTTTTCTATTCTAAAATAGTGCCAGCCTAAAAATTCAGCTACATGTTCCCAACCGGTATCTTCAAATATATTTAAATACTCGTCTATATCACTATTTTTAGTTGATTTGTAGTCTATTTTATAAATGTATTCCTTTGGGTCTCCTACCTGAAATACATAATAAAGTAGGTTATACCTTACAAAATGTAGTCCCCGTTTTGATAGCTTTTCAAGCCATTTTTCTTCTTTTTCATCTTCCCATCCAAAAAAAACACCAGGTAATCTTTTATATTTTTTAATCATTCTCACCCCCTCCAATTTTATTAACTACTTCTTTACTGCACTCTACCAAGTCTGAAAGTCTTCTATACTCTTGGATAACTACTTCTTTCCCAATATCGGTTAACACGTAGGTTTTTCTTCTATCATCCTCTAAATTTTTACTTTTCGCTCTAACTATCAGCTCTTCTTTTAAAAGCTTATTTATTGCACCATAAAGAGTTCCTGGTCCTATCTTTACCTTTCCTTTGCTTATCTCTTCCACATTTTGCATTATGCCATATCCATGCAATGGTTCAATTAATGATATTAATATATAATAGGTTGACTCCGTTAATGGAAGATATTTTCTAGCATGATCTTGAATCTTCAAAATGAAAACCCCCTTTTAGTATAGTAACAAGATACTATATGGATTAGTTTTATATCGTTACACGATATATCGTGCAATGATATATTAAACTACCATTTACCAATAGTCAACTATATCTAAGGTAAAAATTTCGACAAACACAATAGAATAGTTTATAATTAACCTAAAAACCCCTTGACATATTACTAATTAATTTTTATCATATTAATTATAATTCAATAGTTTATGACTATGATAAGGAATAGTAGAAATTAATCTTTTTTAAAGAGAGGGAGCCATTGGTGAGAGGCATCTAAAAGGATAATTTTGAACCAGCCTTTGAGTTCTGTACCGAAATAATAGTAGGCTACAGCGGTTCTTACCGTTATTAAGATGAGTGAATATATTTATATATATTAACTAGGGTGGTACCACCGGAAGCCGGTCCCTTTTTGGGATTAGGGCTTTTTTATTTTGTGGAATAGTAGAAAAATGCTGAGCACTTTTCTACTTTACTAGTCGCTACTCTCTAATCACTAGGTTGTAGCAATAAGAGTTAGTTTCTAAGTTATAAGGGTTTAACCACTATATTAATGCTAACTCTGTATTTCAGCGATTTCCTCTAATTTTTAGAGATTAGCCACTAGAGACTAGTGATTTTTTTTAATCTTAAACCTTTAAGATTACTACCTAAAATAATAAGGAGGAAATTAAAATGGGAAAACAGAAAAAATTTGTTGAAGCTATAACTGCAATGGATGTAGATTTTGCTCAATGGTATACTGACATTGTAAAAAAGGCTGAACTTGTTGACTATTCAAGCGTTAGGGGATGTATGATAATTCGTCCTTATGGATACGCTATCTGGGAAAATATTCAAAAATATCTAGATGCAAAATTCAAAGAAACAGGACATGAAAATGTATATATGCCAATGTTCATACCTGAAGGTTTGCTTCAAAAAGAAAAAGATCACGTTGAAGGCTTTGCCCCAGAAGTTGCTTGGGTAACTCATGGTGGAAGTGAAGAACTTGCTGAAAGACTATGCGTTCGTCCAACTTCTGAAACACTATTCTGTGATCACTATGCAAAAATAATTCAATCTTATAATGATCTTCCAAAAAAATATAATCAATGGTGTTCTGTTGTAAGGTGGGAAAAAACAACTCGTCCATTCTTAAGAACAACTGAATTCCTATGGCAAGAAGGTCATACTGCACATGCAACTGCTGAAGAATCAGAAAAAGAAACTATAGATATGTTAAACGTATATGCAGACTTCTGTGAAAATGTTTTAGCTATACCTGTTGTAAAAGGGCAAAAAACAGAAAAAGAAAAATTTGCTGGTGCAAAGGCAACCTACACAATAGAAAGCCTAATGCATGATGGTAAAGCACTTCAAAGTGGTACTTCTCACAATTTTGGAGATAATTTTGCAAAGGCATTTGAAATTCAATATACTGATAAAAACAGTCAGCTTCAATATGTTCATCAAACTTCTTGGGGTATGACTACTAGAATTATAGGAGCAATTATAATGGTACACGGCGATGATAGTGGTCTTAAGCTTCCACCAAAAATAGCTCCAACTCAAGTTATAATTGTACCAATTGCTCAACACAAAGAAGGAGTTTTAGATAAGGCTAATGAACTTAAAACTAGAATCTCTAAATTTGCTAGAGTTAATCTTGATGCTAGTGACAAGATGCCAGGTTGGAAGTTTAATGAATACGAAATGAAAGGTATTCCAGTTCGTCTTGAAGTAGGACCAAAGGATATTGAAAACAACCAAGTTGTACTTGTTAGGAGAGATACAAGAGAAAAGCTTATTGTTTCTATAGATGATCTTGAAACTGCTATACCAAAACTTTTAGATGACATACATAACTCAATGTATGAGCATGCTAAAAATCATAGAGAAGAAAAAACTTATACTGCAGCTACCTTAGAAGAGTTTAAAGAAATCGCAGATAATAAACCTGGTTTTATAAAAGCTATGTGGTGTGGAGATAAGGCTTGTGAAGAAAAATTAAAAGAAGTTATAGGTGTAACTTCTAGATGTATTCCTTTTGAACAAGAAAAAATCTCTGATAAATGTATCTGCTGTGGAAAAGAAGCAAAACACATGGTTTACTGGGGAAAAGCTTATTAATTTTGATACACAATATAAGTACAGTGCAGCAAAATAGCGGCCTTGGTAACTTCAAAATAATGTGCTAAAAATCGAAGGTATATAATTCAACAGAGAATCTTCGCTGCGTTAAGAAGTTCTAAGTTTGTGCCTTTAAAAATT
>JAYFRK010000397.1:0-2367 GCA_034925975.1 Clostridium sp. | reverse complement strand
GGAGTATCACTTGCTTGCGCTAGAGCTGCTGCACAATATTTAGGAATTAGTTTATATCAATACATAGGTGGAGTTAATGCTAAAGTTTTACCAGTGCCTATGATGAACATATTAAACGGTGGTTCTCATGCTGATAATAACGTAGATTTACAAGAATTCATGATAATGCCTGCAGGTGCTAAATCATTCTCTCACGCTTTAAGAATGTGTGCAGAAATATATCACACATTAAAAAGCTTATTAAAGAATAAAGGTTTATCAACTGGTGTTGGTGATGAAGGTGGATTTGCTCCAAACTTAAACAGCAACGAAGAAGCTATTCAAGTTATCATAGAAGCAGTTGAAAAAGCAGGATACAAACCAGGAGAAGAAATATTTATAGCTTTAGACCCAGCATCATCTGAATTCTACAATACAGAAGCTAAAAAGTATGAATTAAAAGGAGAAGGAAGATCTTTAACTCCAGCTGAAATGGTTGACTACTATGCAAACCTAGTAGAAAAATATCCAATAATCTCAATTGAAGATGGTATGGCAGAAGAAGATTGGGAAGGATGGAAGTTAATAACTGAAAAACTTGGTGGAAAAGTTCAATTAGTTGGAGATGACTTATTTGTAACTAACACTAAGAGACTTTCAATGGGAATTGAAAGAGGAGTTGCTAACTCAATTCTTATAAAACTTAACCAAATAGGAACATTAACTGAAACTTTAAATACAATAGAAATGGCTGAAAGAGCTGGATACACAGCAGTAGTTTCTCACAGATCTGGAGAAACTGAAGATACTACAATAGCTGATTTAGTTGTTGCTGTAAATGCTGGTCAAATCAAAACTGGTGCTCCAGCAAGAAGTGAAAGAGTTGCTAAATACAATCAATTATTAAGAATTGAAGAAGAATTAGCAAATATGGGAGAATACAGAGGACTTAACGCTTTCTATAACCTTAAAAAATAATATTTTGTGAATTAGGGCTATCTAAAAAGAGTTGAAAGTATCTTTTAGATAGCCCTTACTTTTATAAGTATCATTCTCATAAATATTATTACTGGGGTATAAGTAGTTATTATATTCAGATGGAATTTGATTGTAAAAATTATTTCTAATTTAGAAATAGTTTGATTTACTTTGTGAATTATGCGAATTATTTTTTGAACCATTATTTTGATTTTGTGATTGCTGCTGAGACTCGTCAGATGCCATTTTAGCTGCAATAATTAGTAATGTGGCACCAACGGCTGTTACAAAATTTCCTAAAATATTTATTTCATCTGCATTAAGGTTTTGAGATAAAGCTACTGCAACCACTGATGAAAGAATAGCAAGCTGTGCTGGGGTTAATGAATTTGCATACGACATGGCATAATCCTCCTTATATATAATATACTGATGCAATGTTTATAGTTACAAATAGTATTATGGTAATATGAATAAGGGTAATTTTTATGTATAAAGCAAGCAGCTTTGTTTTTATTGTAATTTATTGTATAGTATGATAGAATAGAAATAATGTAAAGATAAATAGTAGATAAACTTATAGAAATAGGAGGTGCATGTAGGTGCATAGATTTTTACAAATTGCACAAATAATAGTAGCAGTTGCACTTATAGTTACTGTTTTAAGACAGCCAGGAAAAGCAGATGGTTTTAATTTAATATCTTCCAGTGGAGAAACATTTTACGCAAAGAATAAAACAAGAACTTATGAATCATTTTTAGTCAGATTGACTATTATTTTATCAATATTATTTGCAGTAATAACAGCGTGCTTAACTTTAATAAAATAATTTGATTTTTAACTTATAGTATTACATATATATTTCTAGTATAAAAACATTATAAAGTTTGTATAAAACATATAGTGCTATAAAAGTATTATATGTTTTAAATTTAGGCTATGTTTTAATTTTTTAAAACATAGCCTAAATTTATATATAATATTGCAGGTGAATTATCATATCACATTAATATTTTTAAATGGTATGAAACTATAAAATATAAGTATAGTACGACAAAATGGCGGCATGTAAGATTACTTGGCTAACGCATATATGTATCATTGAGAAACCTTCAGTTCATAGAGTAGTACTAGAGGCTGCTTTATTTAAAAATTCTACCCAGCTCCATCCCATGTCCTGTGGGGGAGCTGGTTGTGCTCGTCCTTGAGCACAATTACGAATTTTTAAAACAGCAGCCTTAAGTACTACTAGCTATTTCTTCAAAGTTTCTTCAATTGATACATACATGCTAGCCAGTAATCTTACATGCCTTAATTAGTTGCAAATAAAAAGTACTATAGTAAATATTATGAGGACTTCAAAAAGCAAAATGATAATTTTGCCTGGCGTAGCCACACTGGAAAGTTAC
>JAYFRK010000002.1:0-3891 GCA_034925975.1 Clostridium sp. | reverse complement strand
TATTATATAGCTTACAATATCTATAATTATATCATAAATATTGACATATAATCCTACATAAAAGTTTCTAAATGATATCTATAATTTGAATTTTACATTAGAATTTGTAATGGAGGATAGAAATTGCTTAAAGTTATAATATTATGTCCAGTTTTGTATGTTAAAATAGAGATATACTTAATAGATTAAAGGAGACACAGATATGAATAAACCAAAAGTAAATCATATTAATTTACTAGCAGATACAAAATATTTAAAACTTTATGATGCAGAGTATACAAATAAAAATGGAGATTTAAGAAATTGGTCTATTGCCTCAAGGAAAGATCTAGAAACAATTAATAATAAATTTTTTAATAAAATTGAGGATAATATAGATGCTGTTATAATAGTAGCTACTCATATAGATGAAAATAAATTAGTGATTATAAAACAATTTAGGGTACCTTTAAATGATTATGTATATGAGCTTCCAGCAGGGCTTATAGATAGTGGAGAAGATTTTGAAACTACTGTTAAACGTGAACTAAAGGAAGAAACAGGTCTTGATTTAATAGAAATTGATTATGATAAAACCAAGAAAAAGGCATACATATCAACAGGTATGACAGATGAATCTGCGGCATTAGTTTACTGCAGCTGTTCAGGTGAGATATCAAAAGATTACCTGGAAGCAGATGAAGATATTGAAGTTTTCTTGTTATCTAAAGAAGAAGCTAAAAGGTTAATTGAGTCTGATGAGAAGATAGATATTAAGGTATTATTAGTTATGCAAAATTATATTTTAAGCTAAAAATATTAATGGTTCCGAAAAGATTATAATTAAATTTTAAATTGATCAGAGAATTAAAAGTTGCTGCAGAAAGATAAAATTCTAGAGCAACTTTTTTATATAATAGAGGCTAAATGTTAGGATGCTATCAATTAACATTCAGCAGGTAATCTTGTTAATATGCAAGTTATTGGATATAATTTTATTAAGCTAGTAGATTTATTAGGGAAGAAGGTGCTGCTAATGAATAAAGAGTCTCTTATGAAAAAATTAAATAATATACATGGAATAGTAGCTATATCACAGTTTGGAAGCTATGGTACAGAATATTGGATTAAGGACAGGAGCGATATAGACTTAGCTGTAATTACTGAACCTAATATAACATATATGGAAACTCTAAATATGGAAGATGAATTAATCAATATTTTTAAAGAACATTACGGATATGAGTACATTCATTTAACCTTCATTTTGTTCAAAGAATTTTATTCTAAGTATGCTAGGATAGCTGTTGATAGTGATAACATTTTTATTGTTGATGAAGATAGATGGTTTGATTTTCAACATTATGTATTAAAACATGCAAGAAATAATAGAGAATTTGAAAAAAGATTAAAGATTGACGAGCAATATACCTATTTTGGAGGGATAATAGATGAGTCCATACTATAAATATAAAAAAGAAAAGTTTTTAGAAAAGTATAAAGCAGCCAGCGAAACCTTAGAAGATTTAAAGATAGCTCTATATAAATACAGAAATGATAAGGATAAAATAGTTCGAAGAGCAATTTTTGCTTATTTTCAAGATTTTTGTGAATATATTATAGATATGTGTGAAAGTTATCTTGTGATTAATAAAGAAAAAGTTGATAGTAATATCTCTTCAGTACAACTTATAGAAAAAGCCCATGAGAAAGGTTTTTTTGATGATACATTAAAGGATTTTTTAAGTAATTCTGTAAAGCTGCGAAATAGATACACTCATGATTACTATAAAAGAGAAGTAAGTGAAAAACAAATAGAAGAGTATTGTTATTCAAATATTATATATTTAGAAATATTTTTAGAAAGTAGCAAGGAGGACGTAATACTTACTTATAGAAATGGTAAGATTGATTAATTATCACTACTTATAAAAGGAGTGTATAAAAATGGGGGATAATAAAACTATAGAGCTAAAAATACTTAAAATTATTTTATGGATATACATTATTCTATGTATAGTAATTGCAGGGTTAAATTATGGTTATGCCAGCAAGGCCACTCCAGCAGTTGCAGCTTCTATTACATGGTTTTGGCACTTCTACGAAAATTGGATTAAAACTTTGTTTATAATTATATGCAGTTTTCTTACCTTAAGGATAGTAGGCAAGTCCAAAAGAACTACTATGAGAAAAAGAAACTTAATTGGTTTTATTGTATCCGCATTAGTTGTCCACATAACAGTTCCACTATTTTTAAACAATAGTGAATTATACTTTTTTACAATGCCACTGCCTTGGACAACAACCCCTCTGCAATTATTAAGCTCCCAATCTTCTTTTTATGCTAGTCGCTTCCAAGTTTGGGGTGCTGCAGGGATAACAGCTGCTTTGATATTTTATGTATGCATAAGTGTTATTGTTATTTTAGGCACACTTTTGTTTGGCAGGAGATGGCAGTGTTCTACATTATGCCTTTTTAATGGCTTTGCGGCAGAAGTATTTGGTCCGGCAATACCTCTAGTTGGAAAAGAGAAAGAAGTAAATAAAAGAAAGCTTAAAATCTTTTCTGTTTTAAGATGGGCATTTCTGGCTATTGCTATCTTTTTTACACTTTGGTGGGTACTCTTTTTATCAGGTGTACCACTAGGTGGAAGTCTTCAGGTGATAGGTAAGATAGAAAACTATAAATACCTTACTACAGAATTATTAATGGCTATATTTTTTTGGATAGCATTTATTGGTAGGGGATATTGCCACTATTGTCCATTAGGAACTCTATTAGGCTTCCTTGGAAAAGCAGCCGGTCAAAAAATCACTACAAATAATACAAAATGTATTCAATGCAATGAATGTAATAAAGCCTGTCCTATGTCTATTGACATCAAAGGCAAAGCAAAAGATGGTAAAGAGGTTTCAGAGCTTCGATGTGTTGGCTGTGGACACTGTGTAGATACTTGTCCTACAAGGACTTTGGCCTATTCAACAAAGTTTATAGATAGGATATCTAAGGGGAAAAGGGTACCAGCTGAGAAAAAACAAATCAATAAATCAGTGGAATAGACATAAAGAGTTAGAATGATATTAATAATTACTTTACAATATCATTCTAACTCTTTGTTATTTGTGGTGGTAATTCATTTTGCAACTTTTGGCAACACTCCTTTCAAAAACTTGAAATTTCATATCCATTTAGATTCTCTCTTTTAGCTATTATTTATAGGTTATATAATGTATATATTAACCCTCTTAAAAGAGGAATTGCAATGGGGTAGTTAGATTTAAATTATGTGCTTTAATATTGTGGTGGTATCACCTCTTTCTTATTATGAATTTCTTTTGGAATGATTTATTTTATGAATAAATCATACAATATTCTGAAAATTTGGTCAAGTATCCTTTGGAGATAATTATGACTGAAAATTAAGGATTTTTGCAAATTAAATCATATTAGCTTTAACTATATGAAGTTTTCGATGGTTTTATTATTGGGATAATCTCCAAGGAACGCAAATAGGTTGTAGACATAATTTGTTTTGCTAAAATTCTTTACCAATGGATATATAAAATAAGATATAATAAATATAAGAAAAATGGTATCAATATTTGAACTTTGGAGGACAAGCTATGACTAGTGGAAAGATAGATGCTAACAAGGAAGTATTACAAAAGATTTTCTCTCAGGACTTTTGGTTTGTAATACCAGAATATCAACGTTCCTATGTATGGCAAAAGGATAATGTATCAGAGCTTTTAGATGATCTAATTTTTGCCTTTGAAAATAAGCCGGAGAATGAATATTTTTTAGGATCTTTAGTGCTTAAGAGAAAAGATAATGAAGAGTTTTCAGAGTATGAAGTTCTAGATGGACAACAAAGATTAACAACTTTTTTTATGATTATTGCTGTAATGAGA
>JAYFRK010000576.1:0-1514 GCA_034925975.1 Clostridium sp. | reverse complement strand
CTTTTTTACAACTATTAAAAAGATCTATACAATTCATCTTTAAATTATCTGATACCTTTAAGTAAAAATTTAGTCCTCCTTTTGGATCGTTAAATGATATCTTATCCCCTAGGATATTTATAATGTAATCTTTCATACATAGGTATCTTTCTTTATATGCAGAATTTAAATCCACTATATGCTTTTTCCAATAACCATCATTAATATATAAGTCTAAAGCTCTTTGCATTAGGCTGGAGGTAGTTCTATCTGTATTTATTTTAGAACTTTGAATATTATCGTTAAATTTAATTGGTGATATTAAATATCCCATTCTAATTCCTGGAAGAAATATTTTTGAAAAACTCTTTATATAAATTACTCTATCGTTAATATCTAAACTTTTAAAGCTGTTATATCCTATACTATCATCATATATAAGTTCAGATAAATAATCATCTTCAATAATATAAAAATCATATTCTTCTGCCAGATTAAGTATCTCTTTTTTCTTTTCTATACTGTAAGTACTCCCTGTTGGATTTTGAAAGTAACTCATTAGATAAAAACACTTAATTTTATTCTTCTTTAGCATCTTTTTTAATGAATTAGTATCCACACCATCTTTAAGCATATTAACTTCAAAAATATTTGCCTTTCTACTCTTAAAAACATTTAATGCTCCACTATAAGTAGGCTTTTCTACTATTACATTATCATTTACATTAATTATAGCCTTTGCAGCTATATCTATTCCTTGTTGAGCTCCTGATACTATAATTATATTTTCATTATCTAGCTTTTCATTCCAGAAGTATTTATTAATACTTTCTCTTAATCCTTCATATCCTAACGGATCTTCATATGCAAATGCTTCTGCCCCATCTCTATCTAACACTTTGTTTAGAGCTTTTTTAAAAGTATCTATAGGAAAAAACTCACTGCATGTAGTCTCTCCTGTAAAGTCAACACAGTCTTTTAGAAGACCATTACCTATCTTCTTATAAATCTGTGAATATTCTTTTAAAAAATTTCTATTCTCTTCTTTTGCCTTAGCATAAGTTCCACTTCCCATCTTTTGAGTAGCATATCCTTCTGCCTCAAGTCTGTCATATGCATTCACTATAGTAATTGCATTAACTTCTAATAACTTAGATAAATTTCTTATAGAAGGCAATCTTTCTCCATCAGCAATTTTTTTTAAATAGATTAATTTTTTTATGTGTCTTACAATTTGAATATACTTTGGCGTTTCTCCTTGAAATTTTACAACATACTTATCCATAAAATTCATCCCTTTGTAAAATAAATTTGGCATACACCTTCCTATCTTCGGAAATACGCATGCCAAATTCTTATTTTAAATAAAATAAACTTTTTCTTTAAATAACATGTTATTTGAATCATCTCTGTACTCTCTACTGTCTTTTTTTATAATCTTTTTCTCAAATAACTTAGTTAATATGTTTTCAAAATTAATTTTGTAGTTTTTAAAGAACTCATCCTTTTTAATATCTTCCGAACTTAAGAAACAG
>JAYFRK010000598.1:0-4028 GCA_034925975.1 Clostridium sp. | reverse complement strand
ATATAGTTCAACTAAGTAATTTCAAATTTACAGTAAATAAGGTATATACAGTAAAGGGTGATGAATTTTCAAAACCCAAAGACGGAAATGAGTTTGTTGCTATAGATTGCACTGTGGAAAATACATCTGATAAAGAACAAGCTGTTTCATCAATAATGATGTTTAAAGTTGTAGACAAAGATGGAAGAGCTTGTGAGTATTCTCTTATGGGTCAAACTGCGGCAAAAGCTGGGCAATTAGATGGAACTGTTGGTGCTGGAAGAAAGCTTACAGGTGTATATGTAGTTGAAGTTCCAAAAGGTCAAACTGGATTAGAAATGGAATTTGATGGTTCACTTTTAACTAGTGGACAAATAGTTGTAAAATTAAACTAAAAAACTTACATCTGATCAATTTCAGAGGCTTTATTTTATTCTAAAGAAGTAAATATTTTATTGCAAAGGCTATTTTTAAGTAGTATATTAATTAGCACAAACTTTATAGATTAATAAACTTAAAACTTATGTAGGTGTATACATATGTAGTATGGAAAATGGTTTAGAGTCAAAATAGAACTCCAAAACCGTTGGCTGTAGGTTCAAGTCATATTGCCATGCTATTTCCAAAGCGGAAAAAACAAAAACTAAACAAAGTAAAAAAATCGCACTAAGTCTATAAGAACTTGTGCGGTTTTTTTATCTAAAAATATTTTTAATCAGTATCCTTAAAACTATTAACTATTAATTTATCTTTGTATACTTTGAAGCTTCTTTGAAGAAATCATCAAAAAGTCCGGAAAAAGTACATACATTGGTTTTGGATTTTATTACAAGTCTATAGGATGCCTCTCCTTGTTATTTTACTAGATTAATATCCTTATATTCAAAAGAAAACATTGAATTTTTACTACCTGTTGGATAAAAACTTATATTTTTAGAATTAAGTTTTATCATACCTTCCTCATCGTTATTCAATAAAACAGCTGAAAACTCTGTAGCAGCTGATGCAGGATTGTTCTCTACTGCTTGTGAATTGGCTTGATTTGCTTCTTTTATAGCCTTAGGAATGTCAGTGGCATTTCTTTTTTCAATATAGAACTTAGTATTATTACTATATTTCTTATTTAATTCAACAATTTTTTCTTTCGCTATATTCTCACTATTAAAGGCTCCCATATCAACAAGGAAGGTTCCCTTTTCATCTTTAAGTATTCTTGCACCATCCGAACTAAACTGTTCTTCTATAGAACCTATTTGTTCTCCATTAGGATATGAGGCACTTCTTACAGCATATATGGGTTGTTGTAAGGTCTCTTTATCTTTTGTTAAGTTTATTACCATTTGAGCAGGTTCCTTATATTCTTTTACTTCAAATTTAACAGGAGTATTAAATACAACATTGAAACGCACCATAGAATCATCAAGAGTAATAATTTTATATACATCTGAAACAAACTTATTTTGTTTTAAAGCCTCAAACTCCTTTTCTGCGGATATATTTCTTGCTCCGCTTACTGTAAAAATCATAGTATATGGATATTTTTTATAATCCACCTTATAATGTGGTACTGTATCCGAAGACGCATTATCTTTTGAAAAGTTAATTGTAAGAGTTTCACTGGCGTTATTTTTTTGTGAGGTTATAGATTTAACATCACTGCCGTCAGTAATGGTACCTCCTAAACCTATCCCTTTATTAAACTGAAGTACCTTAACGAGTTTTCCGATCCCTGGAACATTACTCATTGAACTTGCAAATACAGGCATAGTATTGATGCCTATTGTAAATACAACCGCAGCAGCAGCAACGGAAGCAGCGCCCTTTGTCCATCTTGTTCTAATTTTTTTCTTTCTCATTTCACTTTTTCCTTTTTCTATTCCTTTTTTTATATATTCATCTAATTCAGCAGGAATTTCTAAAGCATCGTATTTATTCTTTAAATCCTCTATCTTGTTATTCAATACTTTACGCCTCCTTAAGGTTTATTTTAAGTTTTTGAAGTGCACGATAAAGATGTGTTTTAACAGTACTTAAAGGTAAATTAAGTATGTTTGAAATCTCTTCTAGAGTCTTGTCTTCAAAATACTTCAGTATAACTACTGTTTTATATTTAACATCTAACTTATCTAAGGATTGATGTAGATCTATAACACCTTCAACGTTTTTTAAATCACTATTTATATCATTAGAATTATACTCATCCACATAAATTATTTTTTTTGATTTGTTTAAGTGATTTATTGCACAATTTATTACAATCCTTATAAGCCATGTATTAAAAAATTCAGGCTCTTTCAAATTTGCTATGGAAACATATGCCTTGGTTACAGCATCTTGAACTATGTCTAGCGCATCTTCTTTATTATTCACATAACTGTATGCAATTTTATATATCTGTTCTTTATTTTGGTTAATAAGTTGACAAAAACTTTTCTCATCATTGTGTATGGCTTTCATTACGATGGTTTCCAGAATATCTCCCCTCCTAGTTGTGTGCTTTCATGGATCCATGTTTAATTTTTTATGTTTTATATTTTATACTTATTAGACAATTAATGCATGGGAATAGTTTCAAAACTTTAAAAAATATTTTAAAAATGCTTCTTATGAATCTGGACTCTAATATACAATCTTTTTATTAAATGCAACGAAACTTCATATCATGGTATAATCTTTTTAAGAATCATTTACCAGAATATAAAAAGGATGGATTTAAGAAATATGAATTATGATGTATTATTTAATGAGTTTCAGTGTATTGAGTCAAAGGATTTAACTTTAAGAAAAATTGAAATATCTGATTTAAGTGATCTTTATGAAATTTGTAGTAATGAGAAGTTGTATAGTTATAAACCTGGAAATGCTAAAAAAACTATAGATGCTGTTGAAAATATGATTTCCCATTTTGAAAGAGACTTTAAAAAGAAGAAAACTATTTTCTTAGGTATCTGCCTAAATGATGCCTCACAAAAGCTTGTTGGAATTGCTGAAATTTTTGAGGTTAATCAACGTGTAAATTTAGTCAATATTGGATATACACTAAATGAAAAGTATTGGGGGAGGGGCATTGCTACTAAAGCTGTTAAGATATTGATGGATTATTTATTTGAGGTAATAGATGTAAATAGGATACAAGCCTATATTATGCCAGTTAATGTTAAATCACAAAATGTTTTGATAAGGAATGGTTTTATAAAGGAAGGGACAATTAGACAAGGTTTTATATGGACAGGTAAAGGTGTTGTAGATTTGGAAGTATATTCAATTCTAAAGTCAGATGTCAGTAAATAATTGATGAATATAACTTATTCAATAAGAAAAACTTTTTAAGGAGTTAAATTACAGGCTTGTGTAACTTAACTCCTTTTTTACTAAACATCTAAATCTTTTATTAATGATTTAAGACTGTTTGCAGAAGCTTTAAGCTGAGAAGATTCTTCTTGGTTTATAGGTATTTGGAATATTTTTTTAAGCCCAGTTTCACCTATCATACATGGTGCTCCAATGTATACATTATCTATTTCGTATTCACCATTATATAGTGCAGATATAGGAAGTAAGGCATTTTCATCATTTACTATAGCCTTTACTATTCGAGTAACAGCAAGAGCAACTCCGAAATTTGTATATCCTTTACCTTGAAGAATATCGTATGCAGAATTCACAACTTGTTTGCCAATTTCTTTTTTTATTTCATCATTAAAATCTTCATTGATGGCTTTAAAGTAGGAGTCTATGTTTATTCCATGGATGTTGGTTTGACTCCATAAAGGAACTTGTGAATCTCCGTGTTCTCCGATTATTAAAGTATCTATATCTTTTGAATCGATGTTAAATTTTTTTTCAATAGTATATTTTAATCTTAATGTATCAAGAACTGTTCCAGAACCTAAAACTCTATTTTGTGGGAAACCAGACAGTTTATAAGTAACATAAGTCAATATGTCTACAGGGTTTGATACCACTAAGAGTATAGCGTTTGGGTTATATTTAACAATCTCAGGTATCATAGATTTAAAAACTTTTAAATTTTTATTTACGATATCAAG
>JAYFRK010000100.1:0-2869 GCA_034925975.1 Clostridium sp. | reverse complement strand
TATCCTTTCTAATACTTCCAGAACGTCTTTTTTAGATACGCCATTTATCTCTGCAAACAGCATTAGATTATCTAGAACAGATAGTCTCTCATACATTCCGCTGGTATCAGATAATATTCCAATATTTTTAGCTATATCTTTTTTATTAGCATAGGCATCTTTTCCGAACACCTTAACTTCACCACTAGTTGGGATTAATTGAGAGGTTAATAATTTAATAGTAGTTGTTTTTCCTGCTCCACTTGGACCTAAGAAACCAAAGATTTCACCTTCTTTTATATTAAAGGTTAAGTTTTTCAAAGCCTTATTTTCTTTAAAATCTTTTCTCACATTTTTCATAAAAATAATATTTTCCAATTTCAAAACTCCCTTCTGTTTTCCATGGTTCAATTATCACAGAAATTAAATGTGACAACCATAAAATAACTATGAAAGGAGTATTTTAAGGGTTAAATAGCTCTTATTAAAGGTTAAATTAAAGCCATGTAAGTTAACTGGAGTAAATATTACCTTGAACAGAGCACTTTTAGTTGCGGTAGTTATTCTAAATCTAAAATTGTTTTCTAAATTATGGTTCATCATCACTTTCTTAAAATATAGCTATAATTTTAGTATAGTTTTTAGTTCCTCTAATCTTCCTTTAGACAAGGGAATAGAACTTTTTACTTTATCATCTAAGCTCAAGCTGTAACTGTTTCTTGTCCAGGTAATCACTTCTCTAACTCTTTGTAAGTTTACAATATAAGATCTGTGACATCTGAAGAATCCAAAATATCTTAGTCTCTCTTCTAAGTTTGTAAGTGAAAGAGTACAAGGAAACTTGTCTCCTCTAATGTACAAATTGCTTATCCCCTGTTCGCTTTCCACATAATCAATTTCTGTAGGATCAAACAATAGTATTCTTTCATCTACCTTAGCAGGGATTTTTTCAATTTTATAAATTGGTTTTTTATCCTCAACTTCTTCTACATCGTTGTTTACTTCTTCTCTGCTATTATTTAGCTCTATCAATCCCTCATAATTTAATCTATAAGCTTTTTCGCCAAGCATAAGAGTATCTTTGAATAATACTGATGTAATTAGTATAGCAGTCCCCTTAGATCGTAGCTCTTCTATATTTTCTATTATTATCTTAGCCCCATCTCTATCCATATTAAGAATTGGTTCCTGAAATATTAAAAGTTTTGGCTGTTTCAATATTTCTCTTGCAAAACTCACTCTTCTTCTTTGAGAATAGCTCAAATCTTTTATTTTCATGTCACAGATATCTAAAAGTGCTAACTTTAACATTATCTTTTTATAATCTGCTTTTGATCCTAAAAGCTTAGAAAAGAATTTCATATAATTCTCTACAGTGGTTTTTTCATAAAAATTTTCTTCTCTAAATACAACTCCGATACTAGCAATATTACTCTTAATATAATCTGAATTTCTTGCATCATCTATATATATTTCACCTTTTGCTGGTGTTTCTTTTCCTAAAATCAAATTTACCAGCAAATCACTTATCTCATTACTGCATTCTATACTTATAGAACTGCCTTTATTTATATTAATATTTATATCTTTTATTACATTATTTTTTTGTTCTTTATATAGCCCTTTAATTTTCAGCATATAAAACATCCTTCCAAATTTTATATTTTAATATTATCACAAAAAAATATAACTTTTGATGGATATTTTAAAGTTATTTTTTTATAATATTTATTTATTTGAATTTCATTGAATTTAAAATTCGATTATTATAGAATATATTTAGAAAAATAATTTGTTGGTAGGAGGTTACTATGATTAAAAATAGCAATTATCAATTAACAAATAGGACTGGCATTACCAAATTAATGCCAATATATAGGTTGATGATTGGAAATCTAATTTCCTTTATTGGGGATCAAATATATTTTATTACTCTACCCTTAATTGTATATAACATAACGGGCTCAGTAGTACAAATGGGCATTGTTGCTGCTATAGAAAAAACAGCAAACATATTTCAACCTATCACTGGGGTTATAGCTGATATGATAAAGAAAAAGAAACTTCTTTTAATAGCTGATGCCCTAAGAAGTATCTTGGTTTGTACCATGGGTTTTCTTTATATTATGAATTATCTTGAAATGTGGCACATATATCTAGGTGCTCTGCTTTTAGGATTCTTCGGACAAATTTATAATACAGCTGAATTTTCTTCAATACCTCTACTATGTGAAAATAAAGATTTGCATTTTATAAATTCCTTAGACTCAGGAATTTATGATATGGCAATGTTAATAGGGCCTTCTATTGGAGGCCTAGTTATAAATATTTATAATCCAGGATATGCTTTACTAATTAATGGATTAAGTTTTTTAGGAACTTTCTTGGCAGTTTTATCTATTCATATGCCGGAACATATTGTAAATGAAATAGATGAATCAAAATCCTATAAAGCTGGAGTATTCTTTAAAAAATTAGCGGAAGATTTAAGAGTAGGTTTTAAATTTGTACTTAAAACTCCTGTTATACTTTATACTAACATTTCCTTAATTTTTTCAGCAATTGGAACAACCTTATTTTTAACAGTAATGGTTTTTCACTTTAAGAGTGTACTTAGCCTTAATGCTCAAGATATAGGACTTTTGATTTCTATCGGTGGCATTGGTGCTATATTAGGTTCTATTCTTACAAACTATTTGAAAAAATATCTTTCATATATAAATATAATAATTATAGGGTTGATAGTAGGAGGGATCTCCATTATACTGTTTGGAACTTTAAAAAATTATATTCTTATTGTACTGAGCAATGCATTAGGGACTTTTGCAGTGTCATTAATTAATCCATGTATAATAACTTTGAGGCAATCAACCACCCCAAAACATCTCCT
>JAYFRK010000208.1:0-2416 GCA_034925975.1 Clostridium sp. | reverse complement strand
CAGCAATAGGGCTGTTAGTTATAAATATTTTTTGACCATTTAATATATAATTATCTCCATCTTTAACTGCTACAGTTTGTCCTGCACCTGCATCTGTACCTGCATTTGGCTCAGTAAGTCCAAATGATCCTATTTTTCTACCTGTAGCTATATCTGGAAGATATTTTTTCTTTTGCTCTTCAGTACCATTTTGATAAATAGCTCCTGCACATAAGGAAGTATTTACTGAATATGCAATTCCAGTACTTCCACAAACCTTAGAAACTTCTTCTACAGCTAAAATATAAGATAAGTAGTCTCCACCTGCACCGCCATATTCCTTAGGAAATGGTAATCCAATTATACCGTGCTTACCTAATTTTTTGTAAGCTTCCATAGGAAACTCACCTTTTTCGTCACATTCAGCAACTATAGGTTTAAGTTCTTTTTCTGCAAACTCTTTTACCATTTGCTTTACAAATTCATGTTCTCTTGTAAAATTAAAATCCATGTAAAATACCTCCTAATTAAATTTTCTTACTATTTTATTTAGTCAAAAATATTTGCTTATATTTGACCGTATCGATATTTATCCTTACACTTTAGATTTTATTTGATTGCATTCATAAAGACAAGTACACACTTTTTTGTATTATAGTAGTAATATACATATATAATATATCACAGCATACTTAGTTTCTTTTATATACTGATAGATTTCTTATAATTTTTCTTAATAGTGTATCATGTATGTCTCAGCTAACCTGGAGCTTTTACCTTATACAAAAAACACAAAAGGCTACTGACAAAAATGCCAGTAGCCAATTTTAATAATTATATTTTTTGTTAAATTATTTTGCGTAGTTGTGGAATCCTCTTCCAGATTTTCTTCCAAGCAAGCCAGCTCTTACATATTTTCTAAGTAATGTGTGAGCTCTATATTTTGAATCTCCTGTTTCTTTATATAATACATCCATTATTGCAAGGCATACATCTAAGCCAATAAGGTCTCCTAAAGCTAAAGGTCCCATTGGGTGATTAGCTCCAAGCATCATAGCCTTGTCTATATCTTCTGCTGATGCTACCCCTTCTGCTAATATACCTACAGCTTCATTTATCATTGGAACTAATATCTTATTTACAACAAATCCTGGAGCTTCTGCAACTTCTACTGGATCCTTTCCTATTGCTAAAGAAACTTCTTTTATAGCATCAAAAGTTTCTTGTGATGTTGCCATTCCTCTTATAATTTCAACAAGCTTCATTACTGGAGCTGGGTTGAAGAAGTGCATTCCTATAACCTTATCTGCTCTCTTTGTTGCTGAAGCAACTTCTGTTATTGATAATGAAGAAGTGTTTGAAGCAAGGATTGTTTCCGGTTTACATATTTTATCCAACTCAGCAAATATCTGCTTCTTTATCTCCATATTTTCTACTGCTGCTTCTACTATTAAATCACAATCAGCTGCCATGTTTAGGTCAACTGTTCCTGTTATGTTTGAAAGTATTTCTTCTTTTTTAGCTTCTTCCATCTTGCCTTTTTGTACCATTTTAGAAAGATTTTTATTTATTCCTGCAAGTCCCTTTTGTACAAATTCATCTTTTATATCTCTTAAAACAACCTCATAACCTTTTACAGCAAATGCTTGAGCTATTCCAGCACCCATTGTTCCAGCACCAAGTACACATATTTTTTTCATATCTAATATACCTCCTTAAAATACATTGATTCTATAACAACATTTAGCAATTAACATGCCAATATGCTATTTTTATAATTTTTTACAACAATTATTATTAACAGTTATAAACATATATTATATTCTTCTAATTTTCTATATAGTGATGATCTAGGAATTTCAAGTATTTCTGCAGCCTTTCTTTTGTTTCCCTTATACTGTTTTAATGTATTTAATATAATTTCTTTTTCTATGGAATTCATAATGTTTTTAAGTCCAGTTTTACTATTTTCCCACCTATTTTTCATAGAATTCTGAATAATGTATTTAGGCATGTCCTTTATTGAGACATTAATGTCATCAGCAATTACACATATCTTTTCTAATACATTTTTAAGTTCTCTAATGTTACCTGGCCAATCATAATTAAGAAAAGCTTCTATAACATCTTCTCCTATTTTTCTATATAGACCAGTTTCTTTATAAAATTCGTCTACAAGCTCTTTTACTAATAATGGTATATCTTTTGGCCTTTTCCTTAGTGGAGGGATTTCTAATGTAAGAACATTTAGCCTATAGTAGAGATCCTCTCTAAACTTGCCTTCCTTAACCATTTCTTTTAGATCTCTATTAGTAGCACTTATAACTCTTACATCTATATTAATAGTCCTTTTCCCTCCGATTCTATGCACTTCTTTTTCTTGCAATACTCTCAATAGTTTTGCCTGTAGATAAATAGGAAGCTCTCCTATTTCATC
>JAYFRK010000380.1:0-4892 GCA_034925975.1 Clostridium sp. | reverse complement strand
TATTATATCAAAAGATTATATAATAATCAATATTTGCAGAACATTAGTTTGATATAACCGAAAATCTGTGATATAATTCAAAATATAGAGTAAGGAGTGTATAAAATGAGCGATACTAAAAGAGATAAACAAACTGAAATATATGAATTTATAAAAAAGCAAATAGTTGAAAAGGGCTATCCACCATCAGTTAGGGAAATTTGTGCAGGGGTTGGTCTTAGCTCTACATCTACTGTTCATGGTCACCTAGCTAGGCTTGAGAAAAAGGGATTAATTAGAAGAGATTCTACAAAACCAAGAACTATAGAAATACTTAAAGATCCTATTATAAATAAGGAAATGATAAACATACCTATAGTTGGTAAAGTTACTGCTGGTCAGCCTATTTTAGCTGTAGAAAACATTGAGGATTCTTTTCCTATTTCATTAAATTATATGCCAAGTAATAAAGATTTATTTATTTTAAATATTTCCGGCGAAAGCATGATTGAAGCAGGTATATTTGATGGAGACTTAGCAATTATCGAGAAATGTAATTATGCAGATAACGGAGAGATAGTTGTAGCATTAATTGATAACGAAGCAACTATAAAAAGATTTTTTAAAGAAAAAGATTACATAAGATTACAGCCTGAAAATAAAACTATGGAACCTATAATTGTTGAAGATTGCCAAATTGTAGGTAAGCTAATTGGATTATTCAGAAGATATTAAACTAGTAAATGATTGAAAGTTTCAATCATTTACTAGTTTTTTAATACATTAATTTAAAATTTTACTTAATGCTATCAATATACCTATTTTAGCATGATCAAAAGTAAGCCCACCTTGTAGATATGCTATATAAGGTTCTCTAATTGGAGCATCTGCTGATAGTTCAATAGAGGATCCTTGAACAAATGCACCTGCAGCCATTATAACTTGATCAGAGTACCCTGGCATATCCCACGGTTCACAGGACACAAAAGAATCAACAGGAGATCCTAATTGTATTCCCTTACAAAATTGAATCAATTTTTCTTTATCATTAAATTTGATTGATTGAATTATATCACTTCTTCTATCATTATACTTAGGTAAAACTTCAAAGCCTGCAAGTTCCATAATGCGCGAGCAAAAAATCGCGCCTTTTAAAGCTTCCACAGAAACGTGGGGAGCAAAAAATAATCCCTGATACATAGATCTTATAACTCCAAAAGTAGAACCACACTCTCCCCCTATTCCAGGTACAGTTAATCTATAAGATGCTTTTTCAACACATTCTTTGGTACCCGCTATATATCCTCCTGTTGGAGCTATTCCTCCTCCTATGTTTTTGATAAGTGATCCCGCTACTAAATCTGCACCTACATCAGTAGGCTCTAGAATATCCATAAATTCGCCATAACAATTATCTACAAAACATACGATATCTTTCCTAACACTTTTTACACAATCAATAACTTCCTTTATATCTTCTATAAGCAATGAATTTCTCCATCCATATCCTGTAGATCTTTGTATATGAACTAAAGTAATAGATGAATCTTCTAGTAATACCTTTTTTATTTCATCTAAATTTGGTTTACCATCCTCTTTTAACTCTAATTGTCTATACTTCACTCCATATTCTTTTAAGGATCCCATTCCCTCTGTATCGTCTATTCCTATAACTCCATGTAGTGTATCATAAGGTTTTCCACAAACAGATAGCATTGTATTATTAGGTCTAAGATTACCAAATAAAGCAGCCCCTAAAGCATGGGTTCCATTTACAAAGTGAGGACGTACAATGGCGCTTTCACAATTAAATATTTTAGCATATACTCTATCCAAAGAATCTCTTCCAATATCTCCATATCCATAGCCACTGGAATTAGTAAAGTGAGATTCACTTATTCTTTCCTCCTGCATAGCATTCAAAACTTTTAGTTGATTAAATTCTCTTATTTCATCTAAAAATGCAAATTGATCTTTAATATCATCAATTGCAATTTCATACAGTTCTAAAGCTTTGCTATTAATACTGTATTTATCAGATAATAGTTCTTTCATCTCATTAATCATATGTATAAACCCCCGACTCCTTAGTGTGTTTGACTAGTAAATATATTATCACATAAAAAAAAAATAGGCAAATACTTGCCTATTTTTAGTTATTTTCATCTTGAGTAAATAATATTGGTTTAGCAGGTACTATTGTTGAAACCGCGTGCTTATATATCATCATCTGTTTTCCCTCATTATCCAATATAACTGTGAAATTATCGAATCCCTTAACATTTCCCTTAAGCTGGAATCCATTTGTTAAATATATTATAACTGGAATTTTATTTCTTCTAGCGTTATTTAAGAACAGATCTTGCAAGTTATTAGATGGCTTATTCATAGTTATTCCCTCCACTTTTTATATGTTATATTCTATAAAAATAACTAAAATCCTTTATTTTTGTTTGAATAAAGAATAATTTTATTTAAACAAATATTTAATATGCAACTTTAATTTTTCTTTAATTGACTTACAATCTCTTTGCATATTTCATGATTGCTTTTATATTTATCTTTATCAATCCATATAACCCGCTTATCTTTTCTAAACCAAGTAAGCTGCCTTTTAGCGTAATTTCTACTTCCTTTTTTAATCATTTCAACAGCTTCTTCAAGTGTAATTTTATTATCAAGATAATATAGGATTTCTTTATATCCAATACCTTTCATGGATTGCATGGTATCAGTACATCCCATTTGTTTCAATTTGATTACCTCATCAACAAGCCCTTCATCCATCATAATGTCTACTCTTTTGTTAATTTTCTCATATAGTTTAGCTCTATCCATAGTCAAAACAAAATAATGTACATTGTAAGGTATATCATAAATATCTTGTTCAGAATTATATTGACTTAAAGTTTTTCTGGTAAGTTTATATACTTCAAGCGCTCTAATTACTCTTTTCAAATCATTTGGATACAATTTATTATATGATTCCATATCTATATCTTTAAGAAGACTATGAACATATTCATTTCCCTTTTCTAGTGCTAGATTCTTCAAATATTCTCTGTAATCTTCATCTTTATTTGTATTTGCAAAATCATAGTTAAATATTAAAGAATCAATATAAAAGCCTGTTCCTCCAACAATCATAGGAAGCTTATTTCTACTATGGACTTCATTGATTATCTCAGTTGCTTTTTCTTTAAATTCAGCTACACTAAACTCCTCATGTGGATCAACAAAATCTAATAGATAATGAGGAACTCCCTGCTTCTCATCCTCTTTAACTTTAGCCGAGCCAATATCCATATACTTATAAATTTGCATAGAATCCGCTGAGATAATTTCACCCTTTAACATTTTTGCTAATTCTATTGATATTTCTGTTTTGCCAACAGCAGTAGGCCCTGCCAAAATAAATAAGTCTTTTTTCATTTAAAATCTCCTTTGTTTAATAATAAGATATATAAGATATTTTATTGAATTCTCTTAAATTTTTTTTCTATATCTTTTAAAGGCATTCTAATAATAGTAGGTCTTCCATGAGGACAGTTAAAAGGCTCTTCTATATATCTTAATTCCTCTACTAAAGAAACTATTTCTGATTGAGATAAAGAATGATTTGCTTTTATAGCAGCCTTACATGCATGAGAAGCAATCATATCGTACTTAACTTCAACAGTCTTTCCTGATCCCATATTCTTTATATTATCAAGCATCTCTAGAAAAAATCCTTTTACATTTACTTTTCCTAAAATCATAGGAGCTTCCCTTATACTTATTGTATTATCACCAAAGATTTCTATGCTAAAACCAGTTTCTTTAAATACATCAGTATTTTCTATATAATAAGTATAGTCTTGATGGCTAAGTTCTATAACAACAGGAGTCATTAATATTTGAGATATAACATCCCTATTTTTAATTTGTTCTTTGAACTTTTCAAATAGTATTTTTTCATGTGCAGCATGCTGATCTATCATATATAAAGTCTCCATAGCCTGAGCTAATATATAAGTCTTATTAAACTGCCCTATAATTTGTAATGGGGGAAATTTAGCAATCTTATCTTTCTCTAATGAATTTATAGCCATTGTATTATTAGAGCTATCTTTAATTATTATATTGTCTGTGTTTGGTATAATACTCGTTTCTTCCAATTTATATTCTGTATTATTGCCTAGATTAATGTAATCTGATGAAACAGTATTTAAATAATCCTTTTTACTACTAGATTCCAATGTTTCTATACTTGATTTAATAAAACTACTATTCTCTTTTAAATCAATTGGCATTTGAACAAGTATAGGTTCTTCTTCATTTTTATTTAAAACTTCCTTATTATTTAAAATTTCTTTTTTATCTATATCATCAAAATAACTGCTATCATCTATAGCAAAAGACTTTCTTATACTTTCAGCTATAGCACTATGAACAGTGTCGAATACTATCTTGTAAATCATTCTTTCATCTTCAAACTTAACTTCTGATTTAGTTGGATGTACATTGACATCAACAAATTCCGGATATATATCCAGAAAAATCACAAAGAAAGGATATTTGTTTAAAGTAGCAAATGATTTAAAAGCATTTTCCACGGCTGTTGTAATAAGACCACTTTTTATATATCTTTTATTTACAAATATACTTTGATTATTACGACTTCCACGACTTATTTCGGTATTGCCAATGTATCCATGAACAGAAATAATATCAAAATGCTTTTCAAATCCTATTAAATTTTCATAAATATTCTTACCATATACCGCTCTGATTGTATTCTTCACATCTGTAGAAGCAAATGTTGTAAGAGAGCTTTTATCGTTATTGTAATACTTAAAAGATATATTATGATTTGCTAAAGCTAGTCTGTTTACCATATTAGATATTAGACTAGACTCTCTTTGGTCCGATTT
>JAYFRK010000072.1:0-5525 GCA_034925975.1 Clostridium sp. | reverse complement strand
GAATTTAACCCAATGATGGGACATAGAGGATGCCGTTTAACAGTTTCATACCCTGAAATTGCTGAAATGCAAACAAGAGCTATAATAGAAGCGGCAATTAAAGTTAAGAGAGAAAAAGGATTTGATATAGTTCCAGAAATTATGATTCCTCTTGTTGGAGAATTAAAAGAATTAAAATATGTAAAAGATGTTGTTGTTGAAACAGCTAATGAAATTATTGAAAAAGAAGGAATAGATTTAAAATATGTTGTAGGAACAATGATAGAAATTCCTAGAGCTGCTCTTACAGCAGATGAAATAGCAAAAGAAGCTGAATTCTTCTCCTTTGGAACTAATGATTTAACTCAAATGACATTTGGTTTCTCAAGAGATGATGCTGGTAAATTCTTAAATAGTTATTATGAAAAGAACATATATGAATTTGATCCATTCCAAAAGCTTGATCAAAATGGAGTAGGTAAACTAGTTAAAATGGCAACTGAGCTTGGAAGAGGAGAAAGAGAAGATTTAAAGATAGGAATATGTGGAGAGCATGGTGGAGATCCTTCATCAGTTGAATTCTGTCACAATATTGGACTTAATTATGTATCTTGTTCACCATTTAGAGTTCCAATAGCAAGACGTGCAGCAGCTCAAGCACAAATTAAAAATCCAAGATAGTTAATATATAAAGTCACCTATAATTGGTGACTTTATAATTTTATTTATTAAATATGAAATTTCGTATTTATATACTTGTTAAAATTATCTATAAATTCTATTTGTGAATCTAAGTTTTCAATTGATTTATTAAGCATACGAACAAAGGTTTTTTTATTGCATTTTTGTATGTTTCTATAGTAATCCCTGGATATTTTCCAGTATTTTTGAGGAAAAGCTAAATACCCTAATAGATATCTGTATTCATCAAGATTTAAAGGGTGAATCTTTTCATAGGCTTCTAAACACTCTAAAACAGCATCTAGATTCCAACTTATTCTATCTCTTCTCAAAAATCTTCTTAAAAAGTATCCTATATCATAGATACAATAGTCTATTCTACATTTATCAAAATCAATAATCCATAGATTATCTATATCATCAACAATTAGGTTTTTGCTTACATAGTCCATATGACAAAGTGAGGTGGATAATTTATGGAAATTTGTTAATCCTAATGATTCTAATGAAGCTCTTGCTAGATAAACACCTTTATCAAAAGAATTTAAGTAAATTTTTGAAAAGTTATCTTTATATTTAAAAGCTAAATTAGAATTTAAAAGTAGTCTTTCAAAGTGTTTGCTTATTGATTGGAATAAATCATTGCATCCTTTTCGGTAAGTGCTCCCTGGAATAGGGAAAAAGTTTTTAGACAGAATATGAAATTTACCTAGATTAGAGCAGGCCTTTAAAGTATGCTCTTTTAAACCATAATCGCATTTTATTCCATCTATCCAAGGAGTTAAAATAAATAACATATTTTCATACTCAACATAGCGACTCTTGTATTTATTAGGCAGTATCCTAGGTACATTTATATTGTTTCTATAAAGCCATTCTATTGCTGAATAAACAAAAAGCAATTCACCTTTATCAAAATAAACTTTTTTTAAACAATACTCTTTATTAGGAGTAGTTAATTTGTAGACAGCCCTTTGTTTATCTGTATCTTTAAATTTTATAGAAGTAATTTCAGAAGTTTCAAGATTGTAATATGGAAGTACATATTTTTTTATGTTTTCCTCAGATAATAAATTTAAATTATATACTTTAGCCGATTCAGGCATAATAACACTCCTTAAAAAAAATCTCATTATAAGCATATTAACAAACTTTATATATTATACGTGAATTTAAAAAAGGATTTATAATATTCTTATAGAAATACTACATTATAGATTATGAATGGGGACTTTATACTTTATCCGATGACTACCCGCTCTAATACTCGCATCTCCTTCAAAGTGGGAGTAAAGAGCGGCTACGTCCCTGGATAACGATTTCTAAGCTTCAGTGGGAGTAAAAACTCCCTCTGAAGCCAAGAACTTTGTTTATGTAAGAGGAGGAGTTTCTAAATGAATGTTCGTGAAAGAATAGAGAGTAATGAAAAAAAGACTTTGATAAAATATGCAACTTTCTCTTCTGAAATTTTAGAAAGAGAAGTATTTGAGGAAAAAGATGATATAAGAACAGCTTTTATGATTGATAGAGATAGAATAATTCATAGCAAATCATTCAGAAGACTTAAGCATAAAACTCAGGTGTATATAAGAACTTGGGGAGATCACTATAGAACAAGGCTTACTCATACCCTAGAAGTTGCCCAGGTGGCAAAGACAATAGGTAGAGGTATTGGGTTAAATGAAGATTTAATAGAGGCAATTGCACTAGGACATGATATAGGACATGTACCATTCGCTCATAATGGTGAAGAGGTTTTAAATATGCTGAATCCTAAAGGATTTAAACATAATGAGAATAGTGTAAGAGTACTAACTAAAATTGAGAAACAAGGTAAAGGATTAAACTTAACTAAAGAAGTTCTAGATGGAATATTGCATCACAGTGGATTTTCCAATGGTTCCACTAGAGCATATACCTTAGAAGGTCAGATAGTAAGGTATAGTGATAAAATAGCCTATGTTAATCATGATATTGATGACTCTATAAGAGCAGGTTTGTTAAGTGATGACTCTATACCAAAAAAATTTGTTGAAGTCTTAGGAAAGGATCATGGGCAAAGAATCGGATGTCTAGTAGAAGATTGCATATATGAAACTCTTAATAATATTGAACATGGAATTATAAGTGTTTCTCTAAGCAAAGAAATAGAAAATGCTCTTTCTCAGCTTAGAAGTTTCATGTTTAGAAATATATATAATGGAGAGATCCTTAAAAAAGAGAGAGATAAGGCTAAATTTGTTTTAGAACAGGTATATAATTATTTTCTAAAAAATCCAGAAACTATGCCTAAGTTTTATTTGAATATTGTGGAAAGAGATGGACTGTATACAGGAGTTACAGACTATATTGCAGGGATGAGTGATGATTACTGTTTGTATTTATTCAACGAAATATATGTTCCTAAATTTGTTATTTATTAAATATAGGAATATTATTTACAAGTATAGGAAAAATATATTTGTCAATAGTAAATAAAGAACAAGAAAAAAATTGAAGGATATTTGTATTTTATAAAGAATATATATATATGCGAATAAAAAAAATAAAATTAAAGAAGGATAATAAGTATTTTTGTCGAATATATTTAAGGTTCATGTAAAAATTAAAATCTTAAAATGGGTGGGAATGCTTCATTGATAAGTGAAGAAATAATTCAAAAAATTAAAGAACAAAATGATATAGTTGATATTGTTTCAGAAACTGTAAAGTTAAGAAAGGCTGGAAGAAATTATACAGGACTTTGTCCGTTTCACCACGAAAAAACACCTTCCTTTAGTGTCTCGCAAGACAAACAAATATATAAGTGTTTTGGATGTGGAGAGGCTGGTAATGCTATAACCTTTGTAATGAAAACAAAAAACTTATCATTTGTTGAGGCTGTTAAATATTTAGGTGAAAAAGTTAATATTGAAGTTGACCCATATACACCGCAAAATTCTGCAATTAAGGACAAAAGTGAGAAACTTTATAAGATTAATGTTGAAGCGGCTAGATTCTACTTTAAAAATTTACAAACTAATAAAGAAGTAATTTCATACTTCAACCGAAGAGGTTTAGTAAATAAAACTATTAGGAAATTTGGGTTAGGATATGCTCTTCCTGGTTGGAAAAACTTAACAAATTATTTAAAGAGAAAAGGCTATACAGAGCTAGACTTACTAAATGCAGGATTAATTATAAAGGGCAAAAATAACACCTTTTATGATAGATTTAGAAACAGAGTTATATTTCCAGTGTTTAATCACAGAGGAAAGGTAATAGGCTTTGGTGGAAGAGTTTTAGATGATTCTAAACCTAAGTATTTAAATTCGCCAGAGACAGAGGTTTTTAAAAAAGGTATAAATTTATATGGGTTGAATTTTGCTATAAGGGAAAATATAGACAGAACTTTAATTATTGTAGAAGGTTACATGGATTGCATATCTTTACATCAATATGGGATTACTAATGTTGTAGCTTCATTAGGTACAGCATTAACTACTGAGCAAGCAAAACTTCTCAAAAGATATGCAGATACAATAATAGTGTCTTATGATGCCGATATAGCAGGACAAAGTGCTACAATTAGAGGGTTAGAAATATTGAGAAAAGAGGGATTTGACCTTAAAGTATTGACAGTACCTGAAGGTAAAGATCCAGATGAATTTATTCGAAATAATGGAAAAGAGGCTTTTATAGCTCTTATAAAAGATGCAATGCCTTTTATAGATTATAAAATTAAAATTGCAAAAAAGGGTCTTGATTTAAAAGACAATGAAATGATGATTAAATACATAGATAGGGTTTGTGGAATTATTTCAGAATTAGACCCTGTAGAAAAAGATGTATATATAAGGAAGATAGCTGAAGAAACAGAAGTTAAAGAGCAGGCTATATATGACTTATTGAACCAAAAAACTAATAAAAATGTAAATAAAATGGAAAAAGTGTATAGTAAAGATAAATTTGGACAAAAATTATACTTAGAACCAGCTTATATAAAGGCAGAGCGCAATTTATTAAAAATGATGATTGAAAATAAAGAGAACTATAATTACATTTTAAAGAATATAAGTAAAGAAGAATTAATATTAAATAGTCATAAAAAAATATTTAGATTAATTACAGAAGGTATTGAGGAAGACATTAAAAATCTAAATGCACATATAGAGGCTAAATGTGACGATGTAGAGAGTTCAAAAGAATGGATAAACATACAGCAAACAGAAGTTTTATATAGTGATAATGATAAAGAATTAATCGAAGATTATATTAAAGAAATCAAAAAATCTAAGCTAGAGGAGTCGAAGAAGGAAATCATGAAAAGAATTAAAAAATACGAAGAACAGGGACTTTTTGATGAATCTCTGAGACTGGTAAAAGAACTTGAGATAATTCAAAGGCAAATAGTAGAAATTAACAGTTGCGAAAGGAGGTAGCTTCATGTCTGATAAGAAGAAGGATAGTATGAAAAAGCCAAGTGTAAAAGATAATAGTGAGAAAATGAAAATAATAAAGAATCTAATTGATAAAGGAAAGAAAAAGGGCAGTTTATCATATAAAGAAATAATGGATGAATTGGACAATGTAGAATTAAGCCCTGAACAAATAGAAAAAATTTATACTGTTCTTGAATCAATGGATATTGAAATTATTGGTGATATGAAAGACATGGAAATAGAAGAGGAAGAACTTGATCTCTCTATACCAGAAGGAATTTCAATAGATGATCCTGTTAGAATGTATTTAAAAGAAATAGGTAAGGTACCACTGTTATCTCCAGAAGAAGAAATTGAACTAGCCAAAAGGATAGAAGATGGAGAAATGGCTGCGAAAAAGAAATTAGCAGAAGCTAATTTAAGACTGGTTGTAAGTATTGCAAA
>JAYFRK010000627.1:0-4082 GCA_034925975.1 Clostridium sp. | reverse complement strand
GTTAAAATTATCGGGCATACCGACAGCGATGGAGATGATGCCAAAAACCTGGAGCTATCGCAACGCCGTGCCCAATCGGTAAAGAACGAGCTGGTCAGCAAGTTCGGAATAGACGCATCGCGGATAGAAACGGAGGGAGCCGGGGAAACCACTCCCGTTGCACCCAACGATACACCGGCCAACAAGGCGTTGAATCGCAGGGTTGAATTTGTGAAGCAGTGAGAGCAAAATCAAACTTGTTTGAATTTTGCCTAATCGTGAAACAAATCAACGGAGTTAAATTGTTAAACTCTAACTAAAAAAAACATCATGAAAAAAATTGCCACTTTATTACTGTGTCAGTTGATTCTTTCCTACGCACTTGCAGTAAATGTGAGGGATACAATCAAGGCTGTTGCTCCGAATGATCCAAACTTATTGCTGCCGGACATGAACATCTTGATGAACCAACTGAACCAAACTCCCGAACTGCAGCAGATGCTGGAAGGTTTTCAGGATGCCGGTGATTTGCTTCAGCAGTATAACGGAGATTCACAGGTTTTGGTGTTCGACGTACCGGCGGAGTTGCTCCAGATTCTTCCTGAAGGCTGCCGTACGCTGGGCAAAGCAAGCTGTATCTTGTATCCTCTTTTTGCGGGAATCCAGTTTGACACCTTGACCGGAAGGAACGACGGCAAGGGTTACAATTTCACCGTCATCCTTTCTCTGTATGATTCAGACAGTCAGAACGAAGAAGTGAGGGGACGAACGGAAATGGAGAAGATGGCATTGGATATGAAGCTCGAGAAGATAAAAAGCGGGATACATCCAAACTACGACCAGAAGCTGGCAGATATCAAAACCCGGGAGTGGGGGGGCGGCGGAAGCTACAACTATATGGCAGAGTGGGACGGTAAGGAACAGGTGCGTTACTCCAGCTACTATGCTGGACAGGTGGGGGATGTGTTTTTTTCCCTGGAAGCAGACGGTGACGACACTGCGGTTCCCTTGATGGTGGCAGAGAAGCTGGCATCACTGGTCAAAGAAAAAATGACATACAGATCGCTGAAAAGCAGGATAGTCAAACAGTAAATTTGTCGGTATAGTACTCGACAGCAATCACTCATTTAAAAGAAATAATCATGAAAAAACTTCTATCCTTTTTATTGGTGGCCCTCATATTGGGCAGCTGTACCGGAGAAAAGAAAGGAAAAGAATCCGCCGGGAAGGAATTATCGGTGAAAGAACTGCAGTCTGAGGCCGGGAAGAAAAGATATCCCCTTGAACAGGGAATCATACGTTCCACTTCTGAAGCCATGGGAATGAAGATGGACATAGTTACCTACTTCGACAAGTGGGGAGAATGGGAAGCGATTGAAACAACGGTGCCGATGGAGGTTATGGGAGAGGACTATTCCTCACACACCCTGGAGATCATAAAAGGTGAAGACCACTGGAAGATAGACCTGAACGAGAAGACAGGCGAGCATTAGACCCCAGCCAGGGCAATCAACCCCATGGGTATCGATGTGGAAACAATGACAGATGAGTTTTTGGGGAAAATGAACATAGAGGATCTCGGCGAAGTGGAGTTCCTGGGATACAAGTGCCGGGAGATGCGCATGAAGGGTGACAAGGGAACTTTTATGGATTATGTAATGTGGGGCAATGTGATGATGAGCATGGAGGGAGAGGCAATGGGCATACAGACCTCTTTACAAGTGACATCGGTGGAAGAGGCGGCTCCTTCGCAGGAGAAGTTTGAACTACCCGAGGATATCCGGTTCACCGACGAGCAATAATGCTTTCTCATCCATGAAACAATTATTACTTTTACTTGTGGCGCTGACATTCGCATTTGCTGTCTGCGCCCAAATACAAATCCCTGATGACATAAGCCGGATTCTGGAAAAAGCAAAATCGGGAAAGGAACTCTCCGAACAGGAAAATACCCGGCTGGAACAGTGGGGAGCATCAATGGAGAAGCAATTTGATGCATTGGACAAGCAAACGAATAAGAAAGATCCGCAAGCGGCCGATACGAAAAGCAACGAACCCTGCCCGGAAAAAGTTGACGTCTCCTCGTTGTCTGCCCTGACACGTGAAAAGTACGTAGAACTTGCCCGGTCGCTGATGACGGCCTATGGCCCGAAGACGGGCGATCTGCAGAAACTGGATCGAATATTGGAACAGACGGCAAAGCCGACAGACGGTGCCGATATGGGAGCGGCTTTTGTGATGACGGGAGCAGGTTCTGCCTCTGTATATGCCATAGCATGGAGTGCAGCAAGAAGCCCGGACGATCTGCTGACTGCCAACAATCTGGGTGTAGCACTCAAAGATATGGGCGAATATGCTAAAGCCATTCAGGTATTACAGTATGCCAATGAGTTAAAACCCAATATAGGCCTTGTTCTTTGTAACCTTGGCTGGGCTTATCGTGAAGCCGGCGATAATGCAAATGCCACACGTATGTTCGAAAAAGCGTTGATGGCTGCCCCCGGGATGAGCTCCCCCTATCTGGGGCTTGGACTGATTGCACAATGCGAAGACAATCATGCGAAGGCTGTGCAGTATTTACGAAAGGCGTTGAGACAAAAATATTCGACTGTTGGTTTTGCTGCCATGGCAAAGGCACAGGAAGCAACCTCCGCCTCACAGCAGCAACCCAGCACACCCCGTCCGCTGGCGGATGAAAAAGGAGACACCGGAGGACTTGAGATTCCCGATTTACCCGTATATGAGAACAAGGGTATGATGGCAGGCCAGGAGCAGTCTCTCAAGCTTTATTTGACGCAATTGGATGCCCGGGAACAGCAATTGTTGTCCCGCCTGCTCTCCGCTTCGGAGCGGATAAGAAATCAGCAGTTGCATGCGTCGAAAGATCCGGACAATGCGATGGTCTTTCAACGGGATTTTTCGAAAGAGCTCATGCAATTCAGTGACGTCACCATGCTGTTATTTGGTGAAAACAGCAACTACGGCCGGGCAGCACAGGAAGGATCAAAATTGTTGGAAAACAACGCGAAAAGAATGGAACAACATCTGCCCACGGTCGCACAGGATCAGGAAAAACATCTGCAGATGCTGGAACAAATGCAGGTCCTCTTTGAAGAAGGAATGAAATGCGGTGATAACGAGTATTGTCAGAAACAGGTTGAAGCCAAAATAAAGAAGTTACAGTATGAGATTGATCTACTCATGTTCAAGATGTGTAGGATGCAAAAGGGAGACATGGAGTCCTCCTTTTCAGCTGCCTGTAAAAATTACGCGCTTGTTTCCGGTGCATTAAAAGAGGCGATATCTGATTTATATGCATTTACCAATCCCATCATTGAACGGATGTATGCGCCCAGCCTCAACGAGTATTACAATCTCTATCGGGAGATGATCGCGCTCAGTCACCTTAAAATAGCCGCAGGTTTTGCTGCTGGAATACCACCCCTTGCCAACCAACTCAACGGGATGATCTGTGTGGAGCCGGAGCCGCCGCAGCCTCCTGTACCACCTGCAGATCCAACGCTGCCCGCAAAAGAGAAAAAAGAATGTCCGCTGGGTGAAAAGGGTATAGGAGGTGGCATTGGAGTCTTATCGTTTGAACTCAGCTGCGAACATGTGAAACTGTCTGGCGGCGAGGGTATCCTCTGGTCGGTCAAGCGCGATTTCAACAAACACGAAACCTCTATCTGGGGAGGCGTGGGCGTGAAAGGAGAATATGGCCGGGGCAATGCCACCGTGGAAGCAAATGTAGGGATGGAAGTCACCTTCGGACAGGGAGATGCCGTGAAAGATGTTGCATTCACCAGCAGTGTGAAGGCAGGTGTGGGGGGACTGGCCGAAGCGGAGATCAGCGGACGGTTTGCCCTGGAGGGAGGCCCATCGGTGGATGCTTCTGCAAACTTCACGCCTCCCGGCTTGGGAGATTTGATGCCTTGACCTGTAGTCAGTCTTACGATCTGATCGTGGTTTAATGGATGCAGTACTAAACTTAAATCAAACCTATGAGTGTTTTTAGAATATTGTTAATAAATGTTTTATGCTTTTATTCTTTGGGGCTTTTCGCAAGGGACCTAACCATAACCAATGAGGGTACCAACGAGAGA
>JAYFRK010000426.1:0-2498 GCA_034925975.1 Clostridium sp. | reverse complement strand
ATCTGCATTAATAAATCTCCCCCACTCAGGATTATAATATCTACTTTGTAGATAATACAATCCAGTTTCGTTATCGTATCTATATCCTCTATAGCGATATGGGTTCTTTATTCCTACACTATCCTTTAAACTTCCATCAATGGATATAATCTTGCCCCAAGAATCATAAGTATAACTTACAACCTGTGTACCATTCTTGTCATACAAGCCAATTATATCACCTTGAGCGTTTCTTACATAGTAGTATTCAGTTCCATTTAAATTCATACTTACAAGATTACTATCATCATCATAGGTATAGTAAATCTTATCAGTACCATTATCCTCAAAAGTTACTCTATCCCCTGCAAGGTGATACTTTGTTGTTACTCCATTTACTATCTTTTCAGTTCTTATGCCATCGACATTGTATTTAAAGCTTATATCTTTGCCATTTCCTTTTAGTCCTGCTAGTTGTCTTCCTTGTTCCCAGGTGAAGGTGTAGCCATCATAGGTTATATCCTTTCCATTAAAGCTTGTAAGCTTATCCTTCCAGTTGGAATCTGTATATCCATAGCTTATTGTTAAGGTTGCTGTCCCTAAAGCTCCTGTGGTGTATGGATATTCTGTTTTGCTTAGAATATTTCCTCCAGAATCATAGGAATAAGTTATGGTTTTATTTAGTACTTGATTATCTTCTCTTGTAAGCTGATTTAGTTCATCATAGTAATAAGTTATTACCCTACCATCTCCGGCTATTGTTGTTCTATAAAAATTTTCAAAGTTTACGTATTTTATCTTTTTTTAAATAATATTACTTAAGTATAAAATACTTTAAACTTATCTCCTACGGGTGGTGATGTCCATCACCTTTTTGGGGATATCTACATTAACGTATAAAAAAGTTCGTAGCAACACGTGATGTACATATTACTATGAACCTTTAATCTATTTATAACATGTTCTCATATTTTTACATTTTCCAAGTGCAGCCTGGTACCTTTGCGGAGGACTCAAAGGACTCCGCTTGCTACAAGTATCTTTTGAATTTCTCCACAAAATCTATTGCCATTTCTCTACTCCTTTCACTTGTTTTAGGCAAAAGAAAAGAGCTAACGCTCTGAACGCTAGCCCTCAATGTTACTATGATTATTATATATATTTGATTTTTTCTTTTGATTCGGTTGAAAGATTACTCCTCTCACTGCAGAATTTAGATTATGCAGTGTTCAAAATTGATGAACATTCACTATAATGCTTGAACTATAAGAATTTTTTATACAATACTTTTTTATATAGTGACTTTATTATAATTTTGCAATGAGCTTTAGCAAACTCTTTACACTCATGTATAAAAAGTTATTATTATTTAATCTCAGCTGGAATAGGAATTTGATATCGATTAAACAGTCCTATTAAAAACTTACTCTCTTCACTAGTCATAGCTCTCGAACAGGACAAGTATAATTCTTTCCCACTTCCCTTAATATCTTTAATCGCTGGTACTGAATAGATTGCGTTAAAGAACATGTTTTCATCAGAGACACTATAAAATCTTGGAGATTTTTCAAGCTTAATTACTACCAAACTTTCCTTTATATCTTGCTCTTTCTTCACTTGTTCTCTATTCAAATTAATCAGTAAATCCTCTACAAGCATGAAAGCTTTTTCTTTATCTGAAGCTTCTTCCCATTCTTCATCAAAACAGTTTTCCGGTTGTTCGTACTTATATATCTCTCCTGGTACTGAGAAAATTATGTCCTTAATCTTTTTTAGTATTTCATCACTACTCATATTAAAACCTCTCTAATTATACTTTTTCCAAAACTACTTTACTAAGGGATAGCAACATTTGCTGGTATAGTCCACCATAATGGTGGTGCTAACGAAGGTATCATCCTTACAGCTCTATATGCTCCATACATCAAAATTGCAGTTCCACCTGCTTCCGCTGCACCTATTACTATCCTTTTTCCTTGTGGTGAAAATTTACCTCTTGGGCCTCCGCCTTTTCTAACAGAACCATCTGGAGGATATACATTATCGTAACCTCCATTAGGATAGTTTACATCCCAATGTTCTCCCCCATGAGCTAATGGATGTCCTTCTGGTATTGGAACCCATACATTACCATCAGCATCAGGCCAACCCATTTGCCTATTAGGACCCTTTACAGGCTTTGTTTTCCCCTTGCCCTTCGGAGGTACATATCCCACTCCTTCTGGAGGTGGCTCTTTTTTAGATACAGCTCTCATAACATTTAGAGAAGCCTCTATCATCTCATCCGTTTCTTCATTGGCAGTAAATAAAGGTCTAAATCCACTCGGGTCACTCATATTTACTGGATTATTTATTGAGTATATGAACATATTGTGTGATAATAATTCACCACATTGCCCAGCAAATGCATCAGCATTTATAAACCTACCCCATTCAGGGTTATAGTAACGGTTTTGCAAATAATATAAACCTGTTTCGTTGTCATAACGATAACCACGATATCTATACGGATTCTTAAC
>JAYFRK010000402.1:0-3048 GCA_034925975.1 Clostridium sp. | reverse complement strand
ACGTTGCAGATGCAGGAGAAACAGGAGGATGGGTTACAATAATTATTCTAACCTTAATGTTTATAGCAGTTGCATATACAGTAAATTATATTGCATATATAGCTGAAGAAAAAGATTTATTTGAGTTCTGTAAAATGTTGGCGGGTAAATTTTTTGCATACATAGTGCTTATCATATATGCTGTTTACTTTTTTGTATCTTTTACTATGATTACAAGGATATATTCTGAAACAGTGCGTATTACGATTTTACCAAAAACTCCATCCTGGACTATGGCTTTATTTTTCTTCATAGTTGTATACTATGCTTTAAAAAAAGGATTAAATGTTATTGCTAGAGTTTGCGAAATGTACGGAATTATAAATATAATAGGAAATATTTTTATGGGGATTATTTTATTTACTCAAGGAAAAAGTATAAATTTAAGACCAGCATTTGTAAAAGAGGATATGCTAACATATATAACTGGAATACCTAAATTAATATTTGCTTTTTTAGGAGTAGAAATGCTGCTTTTTATACCTTATAACAAAAGAACTAATAAGAATTCTTTTAAGTATACAATTGGGATTATGGGATTAATAGGAGGATTATATATTCTAGTAGCAGAAGCAGTGATATCAGTTGTTGGTGTAGATACGGTTATGCTATATAAAGCTTCTTTATTTAATATTGTAAGGGGCGTAGACGTACCATATCTTGAAATCTTCAGAAGACTTGATGGTATATATGTAATAATTTGGACCTTTAATATATTTTGTAGTGTCAGCTTATGGGGATATGGATTAGTAACATGCGTAAACAAAGTTTTTAAGGGTCCACAAGGTAGAGATAAGACTATATATGTAATAATTTTAGCATTTATTGTATCTCAAATTCCTGGAAGTACTAATGATGTAGAAAATCTGCTTAAATATAATGGATATTTAGGCTATTTAACTGCATTTATAATACCTGGTATTTTATTAATAATTATGAAGGTGAAGAAGAATGACAAAACGGTATCATAGGTTACTGATTATTTTAATATTATCTTCATTATTAACAGGTTGTTGGGATTATCAAGATGTTAATAAAAGGAATATTAGACTTTCAGTTGGTTTGGATAAGACAGAGGATGGATTTGATTTCAATGGTGAAAGTGCAAGCCTTATAGCTGGAGCAGAAAAGAGTGGAGAAAAAATACAAATACCTGGGACTTACTATTACACTGCATCAGGTAGAAGTTTTGAGGAAGTTAAAGAAAAACTTGATGAATCAGCTCCTCAGGAAGATTTTTCAGGGGCTATGAGAGTTGTGGTTCTTGGAAAAAGCTATGCTGAATATGGTATAGAACCCTATATAAATAGAGTAAACCATTTAACTTATTTAAGAAAATCACTTCTTATTATAGTAAGTAGAGAAGCCCCAAAACAATTATTTCAAAGACAAGTTGCAGGTGATATATCAATAGGGTATGCCATAGAAGATACTATAAGGCAATTGAATGAAAATGGCCAATGCATTTATAAAACAGCACAGGATGTACAGACAGATATTCAAAATAAAGATATAGGATATATTCTTCCTTATGTGGGGCTAGAAAACAACACTATAGAATTTTTAGGATTTGTAATAATGAAAGAAAATAAAATGGTAGGAATAATTAACAATAAAAAAAGCTTTGGATTTTTATACTTATTATTAAATAAAGCTACAGATATGAAAACCATTTCAGATGTTGGAAATAAAAAAAACATATATTCTGTAAGAACTAAACTAAAAAAAAGAAGGATAAAAACAAATTATAATGATAAAAAAATTAATATTGATATAGATTTAAAATTAGTTCTGCAACTTCAATATCAGTACCAAACAAAAGCTTTAAATGAGGGTATTATAAGAGAATTAAAAGATAAGGTAGCTGAAGAGGTAGAAAAAGAGGTTTTATATGCTATAAATCTTTCACAAAAGGAATATAAATCTGATGTATTTGGATTTGCAAAATATTTTAAGGCACAAAATCCTAAAGCTTATAAAGAAATAAATTGGAAAGAAGAATATCCAAAGGCAACTATTAATTTAAATATAGAAACCAAATTTAGTGATATAAATTTAATTAATATTAACAATAAAAAGGAGCAATAGAAAAGAGATATTATGAAAAAACAATTTAAATTAGTTAGTATATTAATAATATCTTCATTGCTAACAGGTTGTTGGGATTATAAAGACATTAACAAAAGAAATATTACACTTACAGTTGGAGTAGATGAAGTAGATGATATGAAGCAGTTTACCTGTGAGATTGCAAAGTTTTCACAAGGTGGAAATGAAAAAAATGGAGGTTCACAAAATAAAAACAATTATACAGTTGTATCCATGGGCAGAAGTTTTGAGGAAGCAAAAAAGGAATATGATTTTAAGCATCCATTACAAGATTTTTCAGGAGCCATAAGGGTGATGATTTTTGGAAGAAGTTATGCTGAAAGTGGAATAGAATCCTATATAAACAGAGTTAATCATTTAACAGCACTAAGAAAATCTCTCCCTATTGTAATAAGTAGAGAAGCTCCAGAAGAATTATTACAAAGAAAAGTAGTGAATGACACCACTGTTGGATATGCTATAGAAGATACAATAAGGCAATTATACAAAAATGGAAAATCTATATATAAAACAGCTCAGGAAATTCAAGAAGACATACAAAACAAAGAGATAGGTTATGTTATTCCCTATATTGGAATGCAAGATAAAACTATAGATTTTTTAGGTTTAGCAGTAATGAGTACTGATAATAAGATGATAGAAGTAATTAACAGAGATGATTGCAAGGGTTTTTTATATTTATTGCCGAAAAAAACTACCAGTACAAAGGCTATTTATAAGATTGGAAAGGAAGATACAATTTATTCTGTAAGAACTATCCTGCAGAAAAGAAAAATAAAAACAAGTTATATTGATAAAAAAATAAATATAGATATAGATTTAAAATTAAGATCTTACCTGCAGTACCAATACTATACAAAACTTTTAAATGAAAGTATTGTAAAAGAATTGGAAGATGAA
>JAYFRK010000281.1:0-4648 GCA_034925975.1 Clostridium sp. | reverse complement strand
TATACTTAGCTCTAATGCCTGTTCCACATTGTTCTAGTTCTTCAATAGTACAGTTTTTTAACTTTTCAACTTTGGGAAATGTATAGTAAGTTCTATTTTTGTATTCTATTTGATTTCCCCACTTTTTCGATATATTATTTATTGCTCTTTTTATCATTGGTATTCTATTATTAGCGGATATTATAAATGAAATTAATATTTCAAAAGGTTCTTGCTTTAAAATTCTAATACCTTTGCCAAATTCAATGGAACTTTTTAATATAGGATCCTTATGCAAAACTTCTTTTATTGTTGAATAATCTCTATATAAATCAAAGTAATTGCACCATATGTTTTCAAAATCTTCTTCTGTACAATTATAAATAATCACATCTTTATCTTTTTTTTCGACTTCAATTACTTTTTCAAAAGCCACTCCTATGTAATTACCATCTTCTTGTTTTTCCCACCTAAAACATTGCCCACAATCAAATATATGAGTAAGTTCAAAATTCTCAACACCTTTTATTATTATTCCATCTTTAAAACTATCTATATAGTTAAAATCCATAATTACACCTCATTTTCTATACTCTATAATATTATATGTTAGTCAAAATTTGAAACTATTGCAAGTTTTTTAGTTAAGTTAACAATTATTATTATCTATAATTCCATTATATATGTAAAATAACCTATAACAAATTGAATAACATCTTCTAGTGATATACTACTAAAAGATGTTATTTAATTAAATTAAGTTTTTCTCATATATTTTTTTATTGTTCTTTTAGCAAAAACAAACATTAAAGGTCCTATGAATATTATTTTTCCAAACAACTCTGCATTTTTAATGTTTGGCAATATATATACTAACCCTTCTCCCAGTAACTCTCCCCCTATAATTATAAGCATAAAGGTTAATATACTAAATAATAATTTTACATTCAATTTAATAGTTGTTTTAAATAAGATAAATGTTAGTGAAAGTGAGCAAAACAGTCCAATGACTATAGAAGCTGCCATCTTAAATGGACTACTTAATGTTACTGGTACCACAAAAATAATTATCTCTACCCCTTCTCTAAACACATTTAAAAATGCTATTAAAAAGAGACTCGTCCATTTTAACTTTATATTATAAATTTCTTCTTGATTTATTTTCAACCCTTTATCTTGTTTAAATATCCAAACAATATTATATAGAACTAAAGCTGCTAAAAAAATCATCATAGCCCCTTGAAAAGCTTGTCTCATATACCCTTCTAGACTATTAACTTGTCCAATTAATAAACTACCTACAATGATACTTAACACAACACCAGCTATACATCCTACATATATATACTTTTCTAAATCATCCCTTTTTATTTTGTGAAGGTAAATCAATAGCGGCACTATTAGTAGTAATGCTTCAAGTGATTCTCTAAAAGTAATTATTATTGAAGAAGACATATTATCACCTCATTTAGTGTCTTATTATACATAATATTAATTTCACTAGCATTTGCCACTACAAAATTATAAAACTCTCAATTCTATAAAAGCTAACTGTAATTTTACATAAAATCATCATTAACTTCTAATATAAATAAAAATGAGATTATCCAGTATTTTCACATCACTGAATAATCTCATTATGAATGACTAAAACTTATTTTTAAGCTCTTTTACTAATTAGAAACTCATCAATGGCTTTAGCTGCTTTCTTACCAGCTTCCATTGCAAGTATAACTGTTGCAGCTCCAGTTACAGCATCTCCACCAGCAAATACTGCATTTTTTGATGTCTGTCCTGTCTTTTCTTCTGTAACTATGCATCCCCATTTATTAGTTTGTAATCCTTCTGTTGAAGATGATATAAGTGGATTTGGTGAAGTTCCAAGGGACATTATAACTGTATCTACATCCATTACAAATTCTGAATCTTTAATAACCTTAGGACTTCTTCTGCCTGATGCGTCTGGCTCTCCAAGCTCCATTTTCACGCATTTCATACCTTTAACCCATCCTTTTTCATCAGCTAGTATTTCTACCGGATTAGTTAGTAGGTCTAAAATTATTCCTTCCTCTTTTGCATGATGAACTTCCTCCACTCTTGCTGGAAGCTCTTCTTCTGATCTTCTATATACTATGTGAGTTTCTGCCCCAAGTCTTAAAGCAGTTCTTGCTGCATCCATAGCAACATTACCGCCACCTACCACAGCCACCTTATTTCCAACCTTAACTGGTGTTGCATAGTCTTTTCTATAGGCTTTCATTAAATTAACCCTTGTTAAAAACTCATTTGCTGATAATACTCCATTAAAATTCTCACCAGGTATACCCATAAATTTAGGAAGTCCTGCTCCCGATCCTATAAATACGGCATGAAAGCCTTCTTCTTCCATAAGTTTATCTATATTAGCAGTTCTACCTACTATTACATTAGTTTCAATCTTAACTCCCAATGATTTAATATTTTCGATTTCAGTTTTAACCACTGTATCCTTAGGAAGTCTAAATTCTGGAATACCATATACTAAAACCCCACCTGGCTCGTGAAGCGCTTCAAATATTGTAACATCATAAACTTTCTTAGCTAAATCACCGGCACAAGTAAGCCCAGATGGACCACTTCCTATTACTGCAACTGTTATATTTTTGTTTTGTTCAGTTTGTGAAAGATTAATATGATTTTCTCTTGACCAATCTCCTACAAATCTTTCTAATTTTCCTATAGAAACTGGTTCTCCTTTTATGCCTAGTACACATTTACCTTCACATTGTGTTTCTTGAGGGCAAACTCTTCCACATACTGCTGGTAACGAACTATACTTAGCTATAGTTTTTGCAGCTTTCTCAAACTCTCTATTTTTAATATTTTCTATAAATTCAGGTATATTTATAGAAACTGGACATCCTTTTACACATAGAGGATTTTTACAATTTAAACATCTAATTGATTCTTCTACCGCTTCATCCTCTGAATATCCAAAGGATACTTCATTGAAGTTAGTTGCTCTTACTTTTGCATCTTGTTCTCTTACTGGAACTCTCTTCATTCTATCCATTATACATTACCTCCACAACATCCGCAGCCTCCACCATTTTTATGATGATGTGGTTCTTCTCCTTGTTGTTCCTGCTTAATTTTCTCTCTTCCTTCTTCTGTTTTATACATGCTCTGTCTTCTCATAGCTTCATCAAAATCTACTAAATGACCATCAAACTCAGGTCCATCTACACAAGCAAATTTTGTAGTTCCCCCTACAGATACTCTACAAGCTCCGCACATTCCTGTACCGTCAACCATAAGAGGATTCATGCTTACAATTGTCTTAATTCCATATGGTTTGGTAGCAAGTGCAGCAAATTTCATCATTATTATTGGACCTATAGCTACAACTAAATCATATTTTTTTCCTTCATTATCTACTAAATCCTTAAACTTTTCTGTAACTAACCCTTTAAATCCATAAGAACCGTCATCAGTTGTAACATATACATTTTCTGCTACAGATTTCATTTCATCTTCTAAAATTAATAATTCTTTAGTTCTAGTTCCCATTATTACATCAGCTTTTACTCCATGATTGCGTAGCCACTTTACCTGTGGATAAACAGGGGCAGCTCCTACGCCACCAGAAATAAATAGTATTTTTTTATCTTTCAATTCTTCAATATCTTCACTTACAAACTCAGAGGGTTGACCAAGTGGACCTACAAAGTCTTGAAAACTATCCCCTTCTTCATATTCTGCCATATCTAGAGTCGAACGACCAACTGCTTGATACACGATTGTAACAGTACCATTATTTTCATCATAGTCACAAATTGTAAGAGGCACTCTTTCCCCTTTTTCATCTGTTTTTACTATTACAAATTGCCCCGGCTTAGCTGACTTTGCTACTCTTGGTGCTTCTATGTCCATTAGATATATATTAGGTACTAACAGCTTCTTTTTTACAATTTTAAACATAATTCCACCCCATATTCTATTTATTTATTAAACTTATCATAAAGTTTATTAGAATTTCAAGTTCTAAAATGTTTATTTATACACAAATTTTATGTATATAATATAGTTTTACACTAATAATACGCTGCTTTACATACTAATTCTGTATATTTATTCTTAACTATATGACAAACTTCACTTTATATTATAAATAATAAAAGACCTCCAGTAAAGAGAACCATTTAAAATTAGAGTTAACTTTAGTTTTAAATAACAAAAGAGCTGTTTACATATGAAATGTAAACAGCTCTTATTATATGTTCTTACCAGATTATTTTGCGTAGTTGTGGAATCCTCTTCCAGATTTTCTTCCAAGTAGACCAGCTCTTACATATTTTCTAAGTAATGTGTGAGCTCTATATTTTGAATCTCCTGTTTCTTTATATAATACATCCATTATTGCAAGACATACGTCTAATCCAATAAGATCTCCTAAAGCTAAAGGTCCCATTGGGTGATTAGCTCCAAGCATCATAGCCTTGTCTATATCTTCAGCTGATGCTATACCTTCTGCTAATATACCTACAGCTTCATTTATCATTGGAACTAATATCTTATTTACAACAAATCCTGGAGCTTCTGCAACTTCTACTGGATCCTTTCCAATAGCTACAGACATTTCTTTTACAGCATCAAAAGTTTCTTGTGATGTTGCCATTCCTCTTATAAT
>JAYFRK010000328.1:0-9314 GCA_034925975.1 Clostridium sp. | reverse complement strand
GGACCTTTATTTAGAGACAGATTTAAAAGTAAAATAGCTGATACAGATGTATCTGTAATTAATATCTCAGCATATATTCATAACAATCCTAAGGATATCAGAGGCTACATGAATTGCGTTGAAAATTATAAGTATTCTAGTCTTGGAATTTATTTAGGTAAGCAAGAAGATGATTTTAAGCTTCTTGATAAGGACTTTATTCTTGATTATTTTAGTCCTGACCCAATATTGTCAGTATGTAGATATGTTAAATTTGTAAAATCACGGCTTGGAAATGATACTATAACTTTCATTAATGAAGCTAATTTGTTACAAGAGCATTCTCAGTTATCAACAATGAAAAGTTATAATAAATCTGTTATGAGAAATATTGATCCAGAAGAAATCATTAAGTTTATTTCTGAACATTATAGTTTTAATCGGATTGATATACACGTAAAGTATAATCACATATCCTCAAAATTTAGATCTATATGTATCTTTCTAATAAGAAATTTATGTAATCTAACCTTTAGAGAAATGCTCACTTTTATTGGTAATTTGACTTTATCATCACTATCTCGCCTTTGCAGTAGAGGATATTACCTAGTTACCAATGATCCTGAATACAAAAACATTATAAATTTTTTCGTAGAAAAACACTTATGTTCAAAATATAGGAGTATGCCTACTTTAGGTTAATTTATCATCTTATCTTTTTGGCTTTCATCTCATTTTTTTATTAATATTAGTCTAAATTGTACAAGCTAAAAATGTTCCTACTATAATTACATATAAATTACGTATATTTAGATTCTAAAGCCAATAATCTATACCTTAAAATATATCTATTATAATAGATATATTTAGTAATACTACTTGAGAACCGTCCCCATTTTTTTATCATTTCTATTGTATATGTACATGTTTTTATGATATATTATATACGTTTTACTAGTAATTTGTAGGTATAAGTATAGAGGGGGGACCTAATTGAAGCAGATAGCCAAAGAATATAGTATTTTAATACTTGGTTGTATAATATTTTCTATAAGCATAGCAGGCTTTTTGATTCCTGCAAACATAGGATCTGGTGGTGCAATGGGTATAGCTCTTATACTAAATTATTCATTTAAATTTCCTATAGGATTATCCACAATATTCATAAACATTCCACTATTTATATTCGGTTATAAATTAATAGGAAGAAAGTTTGCATTTAGAAGCGGTATAGTAGTTTTGTTATCCTCCACACTAATTGACTACTTTAATTTATTGCTAGAGCCTTACAACTTAAGATCTATTTTATCAGGTGATATGATGTTAGCTTCAATCTTCTGTGGAATACTATTCGGAATAGGTGTAGCCCTAATTTTTATGGCTGGCGGTTCCAGTGGCGGCCTAGATATACTTGCTAAAATAATTAACTATTCTTTTCCTCACTTATCAATGTCAAACTTATTATTAATCCAAGACGTATTAGTACTTGTATCAATAGGTGTAGTAATAGGTCCTCGTTCTGTTATGTATGCTCTTATAATGAGTTTCATACGAACTAAAACAATTGACACAGTTCAAGAAGGTATATCCGCTTCTAAGCAATGTATGATAATTTGTGAAAAACCTGATGAAATTATAAAAGAAATTCAAGACAAGCTGTTAAGAGGCATAACTATAATTGATGCTATTGGTGCTTATTCTAATACAAATAAGAAAATCATATATGTTGTAATACAAAATAATCAATTAAATTCTTTGAAAAAAATTATCAAAAATGTAGACACAAATGCGTTTGTAACAGTATCTTCAGTTAGCCATATTTTGGGCAATTATAGACAATCCTCTATGCGAATTAGATAATAAAATAATATTAATGCATAAATAAGGAACAGTACTTCATTTACAGAATACTGTTCCTTTAAACTTGCCTTATAGATTTACCGCTCTATCTGCCATTTACACAATATTAAATTCATATCTGCTAATTTAATATTGTATAAACACGAGAACCGTCCCCCTAATATAACAATCTGAAGTCTGGGACTTTTATAGATTCGTTGCCCTTACCTTTTTCTATTTGGTCTATTATAGCTTTTACTTTATTATAATTTTCATTGATTACTTTTTTTGTATACTCATCAGTATTTTTATTAATTCCAGCTAAAGCTTTCTTTAAATTATAGTATCCTCTATGAAAATCACTGGTATATATAATGTAATAACATCCAGCATTATTTAAAGTTAAGATGTCATTTTCATCATACTTAAAGGCTGTTTTAATTTCATTCATTCCGTCCTTAGGATTTCCCATGTTCAAATAAATGGTTCCTAATGTCCTATGATACTTAATAGACTTATTATCAAGCTTTATGCACTCTTTTAAAGCTTGTACAGCTTCTTTGTCCTTTCCTTTATTAAATAGTAATAGTGCTACATTGTATTTTATTTCAGGCTCATTAGGTTTGATTTTACTTGCTAATTTAAAATATGTTAACGCTTCTTCAGGTTTTTGGGCAGTATACCAATAATAATTTGCTGCATTTAGCATAATGTTATAATTATATGGTTCCCTCATAATTCCAATTCTATAATAAGACTCTATTGATTCAGTCTTTTCCATACTTTTTAGTATTTCTGGCATTAAAAATGCGTAGTTATCAGGATACTCTTTGTTATTTTCAATTGATTCTTTACAATATTCCATTGCCTTATTTAAATCATTTTTCTTTAAATATAACCATCCTGCAGTATGGAAAACCCTATAATCATTTTTATTTTGTTGTATAACTTCATTAATTATCTTATCTGCCTCTTCATTTTTATTTGTGTTTTGAAGAACAGCAGCCTTTATCAACTTTATTTCAATTTTTCCTGCATCTTTATTCTCTAACTCTGTTATTAATTTTTCAGCATCTTTTGATGTTGCAGGATCTAATGAATAAACTTTAGCTAGCCACATCTTATATGCTATTTCCTGTGGGTTTTGCTTTTCTAACTCTTTTATGTAATTTATAACTTCCGGCTTATTATATACAGATTCTTGAGCCAATATATCATAAATTTTATATTCATCTTTATCCATATTAAAAGCTATTTTTAATTGATTGAATCCATCTGTAAAATCACCTAATGCCATAAGAATACCAGCATATTCAGCTACATCATAGGATGAATTTTTATCTACTGCATAAGATTTTGCTAGATTCCTAGCGTCATCTATTTTTCCGTTAGCCATATCAACAGCTATCATAGTCTTAATTAAAGCTTTATTTTTAGAATTTGATTTTAATGCTTCTTGTCCATATTTTAAAGCTTCCTCTATATCGCCATTTATAAAATCATTAAATACTATTCTATTTAATACTTCATCATTCTTACTTTTAGCTTCTTTAGCTAAATCTATGTACTTTTTGTAATTTACTTTATCCCCTTTAAGCAAGTAGGCTTCTGCTATATTTATATTCTTGAATGCAACTATCCTGTTATCTTTAGAGTTATCTAGTTTTATTTTATTGTACTGCTCTATAGCTTTATCATACTCTCCAGCTAAGAAGTATTCATAGCTCTTTTTTTCAACATTTTGGTTATACTTTTGAATTCTACTGCTACGAGTTGCTAAAAATACTATTACAAAAATTAGACATATAACTACTAAAGCTGCTATAATAATATTTTTTTTGCTTGTATTTTCATTTATATTTATATTAAACTTTCCTAAATTCATACGAATTCACCTCTCTTTAACGATTCAAGTAATATTCTATCAGACTTTAATTGAAAAATCTATAAATTTACATTTCTTTATTTTTCTTAATTATATATTTAACTTTTATTCGTAACATGGTAAGGAATGGACATTAATTTTGTAATATTATACAATGTTATTATAGTCAATTAGGGGGTTTGAAAATGTCACGCAAAAAAAGAAAAAAGATCAAGGCAACAAGTAAAACTATATATAGATTATCCATATTGATAGCAATAATTGGATTATTTTTTTTAGGAAGCTTAGTTTTTAATTCACTAAATAGAAAAGATGCTGGTGCTTCTTCAAGTAACTTATCAAGCAATATTAAATCTAATACAGGTAAGTTAGCCACTAAAGATGCTGAACCTGAAGACAATAAAAAAAACAGTCCTAATAATAAAAATATAAAAAATACTCCTTCAACAGAAGCGTACACTGAAGTTTTATTAAATTCAGTGGGTGATTGCACATTAGGTAATGACGATAAATTTTCCTATCAGGGATCACTCCCTCATACTCTAAAGAAGAATAATAATGACTATTCTTATATATTTAAAAATGTTAATTCAATTTTTAGTAGTGATGATATAACCATAGCTAACTTCGAAGGTACTCTAACTACTTATTCCCAAAAAGCTGAAAAACAATTTACTTTTAAAGCTCCACCAGAGTACGCAAAAATACTAACTTTAGGTAGCATAGAAGGAGTTAATATTTCAAATAATCATACTAGAGATTATCTTGAAAAAGGCTTTCAAGATACAAAACTAGCTTTAAAAGCTGAAAATATTAATTACTTTGGTGAAGGTAGTACTTGGATTAAAGATGTTAAAGGAACTAAATTTGGCTTCTTAGGATATAAAGGATATTACAGCTCTAAAGAATTACAGGCTAAAATAAAAAAAGATATACAAAATTTAAAAGATCAAAATCGTATAGTGATAATTAATTTTCATTGGGGTGAAGAAGGCAGTTACCATCCTAATTCAACTCAAAAATCATTAGCACACTTTGCTATCGATAATGGTGCAGACTTGATAATAGGACACCACCCTCATGTGCTTCAAGGAATTGAAAAGTATAAAAATAAAATAATTTGCTACAGCCTCGGAAACTTTGCCTTCGGAGGAAACAAAAATCCAAGCGATAAAGATACTATGATAGTTCAAGTAAAATTTAAATTTAAAAACAATTCTCTTGACTCTTATGATCTTAAGGTTATTCCATGTACAATATCATCCGTTAATTATACAAATGATTATAAACCAACTGTAGCACAAGGGAATAAAAAGACCGCCATACTAGATAAATTAAATAAAATTTCACCTAACTTAGGCTTTAAACTAGACGGTAACTTTCATAACATTCCTATTGAATAACTTAAATCAATAATTTATCCAATAGATTCGATTTTGAAAATGAACATATTAATCATAAAAAGTACAAACCTAATTTATTTTATGTGTTTGTACTTTTTATTTTTTTAAAGTTCTATCTTAATATAACAATGCATTTAAACTTAACTTATGTATTTATAGATTCCTTCTAATTTCTAATAAAATTAGCAATTTGCAGATTCCATTTATGCAATATTTAGTCTTACAGCCTCTTCATAAAATTAGGTAATTTTCAAGCCCCGTCCCTTTATATTTCTCATCATATTTTCAGGCCCCGTCCCCTTATAATTAGCTTTAAATATAAATATATGAATGATTTAAATATTTTATTCTAAAAAATTAACGTCATATCACAATATAAAAATCTATATTTCTTCTAATTTTATATAAAATATAGTTTACTTTTTGTTTTTTTATACTATAAATTGTGGAAAATAATATTAATAAATAAAAAGTTGACCTAAAGTAAAATATTTCCATTTAACTAAATGCGTGATAAAATCTTATTGATGCTTATTAGTATAAATTAATAAAAATAGTACATAATTCTTTAATAGGATGGAGGTGTTGCAGTATTAACGCTAAAACATTTTTAGGTATAGTTGTTGCAAAGTTTATTATGCATATTTCAAATATTATATATAGAGGGGGCACAAATTTTCCTGGTAAAATCGCTCTAAAGTTTGATGAAAAAATTTTAACAAGATTATCTAAGAATTATGAGGTTATACTGATAACAGGAACTAATGGAAAAACCACTACAACAAATATGATATATTCAATAATCAAAAACTCTGGTGTTGATGTAATCACAAATAGCACTGGAGCAAATTTATACACTGGAATAATATCCTGTTTTTTAAAAAATTATAGTGTGTTTTATAAAAATAGACATAGATATGCGGTAATAGAAGTTGATGAAGCCAATGTAAAATACATAACAGAATATATAAGTCCTAAAATAATTTGTATCACTAATCTATTTAGAGATCAATTAGACAGGTATGGCGAAGTTTACACTACCCTGGAAAAAATAATTGAAGGGATAAAAAAAACTCCTGCCTCAATATTGATTCTAAATGGTGACGAATCATTGTTTGGAAACATGTCAATTCCTAATAAAATTTTATATTACGGCTTTAATTCACCTATGGACAAAAGCAATAAAATACCAGTTAATGCCGATGCTAAGTTCTGCAAAATATGTAAAACACCCTACAATTATAATTTTGTAATTTACAACCATTTAGGCGATTTCTACTGCCCTAGCTGCGGATATAAAAGACCTAGATTAGACTTTTCCATAGATAAAGTTTTGAGTCTAACCCCTAGTGGATCTAATGTTGAAATAAACAATAATGAATACTTTATAAATCAAGCAGGCACATATAATGTGTACAATGCTTTATGTGCTTTTGCAACTTGTAAAACTTTAAATATAGACGAGTCAGTAATACATAATTCACTTAAATCTTTAGACTCTAGTTTCGGTCGTCAAGAAATAATAAAAATAAATAGAACAAATTTAAAAATAATATTAGTTAAGAATCCAGCTGGATTTGATGAAGCATTAAATTCCATAAATCTAGATCAAAGCAATAAAAGTTTAGCCTTACTTCTTAACGATAACTATGCTGATGGTAAAGATGTTTCTTGGATTTGGGATGTAGACTTTGAAAATCTTAATAATCATAAGATAGATAACATACTGTTATCTGGAGTACGTCTATATGATTTAAGCATTCGACTTAAGGTAGCTGGGTTTAATGAGAAGTTATTTTTACTCTGCGATAATTATGAATCTCTTTTAGATAGAATTGAAAACTCTGATGATTCAATGATATATATGCTGGCAACTTATACTGCCATGACTAGTTTTAGAAAATTTTTAAATAACAAAGGCTATATAAAAAAATTATGGTAAAACATTTTTCAGATATACTAATTCAAATATATAATTAATATATATTAATACTTATTGATATATATTTTTAAAATATAAAACTCTATATTACTATAATCTTATTTAAGCCTTATCTACTTAAAATTGGAGGTGTTTATTTTGAAGCTTAATATATGTCATATGTACCCTGATCTCTTAAATGTATATGGTGATGTTGGGAATATATTAATACTAAAATATAGGGCTGAAAACCGTGGAATAAAAACCAATATATCTCACATATCAGTAAATGACGAATTCAATCCTGAAAAATATGATATAGTGTTTTTTGGTGGCGGCCAAGATTATGAGCAAACAATAGTATCTGAAGATTTAAAGACTACAAAACGCCATGAAATAATTAATTATATAGAAAAAAATAAAGTTTTCCTTTCAATCTGCGGCGGATATCAACTTTTAGGTAAATATTATGTAACTCCTAATGGTGAAGAAATAGAAGGCTTAAATGCTATTGATATTTATACAAAAGCTGGTGAAAAAAGATTTATAGGGAATACCGTAATATACAATAAAGATTTTAATGAAACCTATGTAGGTTTTGAAAATCATTCTGGCAAAACATATATTGGCTCATTGAAACCTCTTGGTAAAGTTCTAGCAGGCTATGGAAATAATGGTGAAGACGGCTATGAAGGTTGTATCTATAAAAATACTTTTTGCACATACTTCCATGGTTCCTTACTATCAAAGAATCCTGAACTTGCTGATAGATTACTTTTACTTGCTTTAGAAAATAAGTATGGAAAATTTACCCTTCCCTCTTTAGATGATACCTATGAACTTAGAGCAAAAGAATTCATAATTAATCGTGAGTTAGTTCAATAATATGGAAAGTTTTAAATAGCATAAAAACCAGATAAAATAGCGTATTTCAAATTTATATATAGTGCCCCAAACACTTTCATCTAATTTGTAAAAGCGAAAATTAAGATTGACCCCTACTCCATATAGCCTTAATTTTCGCTTTACTATTTTCATTTTTATTATCATTGTTATTCTTTTGATTATTATTTCAATTTAAATTCTCTATTAATTACATTATGTTTTATAAGATCTCTATAGTCTTCAGGACTAATATTGTCAAAAGTCTTAAAATCGTATCCTTGCTCTTTAAAATATTTTATAATATGTGGCAACGCTTCTACTGTTGTCTTTTTATAGTATGAATCATGCATTAGTACTACTAAAACTTTATTCTTACCTAATCTTTGACTCTGTCTAATAATGTTATCTCTAATTTCATATGCAGACATGGTTTTGCCAGTGGCATCATCTGAACATATATTCCACTCTACGTAATTTATTTTCTTTCTTTTCAATGAATCTATTATTTCATTTATTGTACCTTTGCTAACAAAATTGTTATACATACCACCTGGAATTCTTACAAAGGGTATAACTTCACGTTTTGTAGCTTTCTCTATTACAGATTTACACTTTTCTAAATCATTCATATAACTTGACGAATTTACATATATCTCCTTGTAATTGTGAGAATAAGTATGTGGTGCTACACACATTTTATTGTTAATTAAATCTTGAAGAACATGGGGATTTCTTTCAGCCAAATTCCCAATTATAAAAAACGTAGCTTTAACATTATTTTGATTCAATATTTCTATAATTTGCTTAGTATTATTCTTTGTTGGTCCGTCATCGAATGTTAAATAAACTTCTCTTGTGTTTGAAATACATTCTTTTTCATCATTTAAAATATAATTATTTTTTGTTACTTGTAATGAAGCATTACTTTTCTTACTTGTCCAGGTTGGCATATCTTTTTTCTCTTTTATAATTATATCTGAATTATTTGAAAGAAAGTTTAGAATAAATACAAAAACTAGAAAAACAGATATAAAGTACATAATCAATGCTTTTTTTGCAGTATTTTTCATTAAAAGCACCTTCTTTTGCCCTCTCTATGATACATTATTAGGATGTACAATTTGGCTTAAATAAACCAATGTAAATTTATCTACCCTACCAAAAATATAACAAAATAAGGGGACGGTTCTTGATTTTTAAATCAAGAACCGTCCCCTTATTTTTCTTATTTTTTACTTTACACGAATGTTTAACTTTTCATCAAGACTACTAATTACTACTGTAGAACCATCATAAACTTCGCCTTTAATGATCATTTTAGCAATACTTGTTTCTAAAGTTTTAGAAATATATCTCTTTAATGGTCTCGCACCATAAACTGGATCATATCCTTCTCTAGCCA
>JAYFRK010000274.1:0-3434 GCA_034925975.1 Clostridium sp. | reverse complement strand
TAATGTTTTTAGGCTATTTAGCTAATAAGGAGGATGAATATGATAAAAAAAGATGAATTAATTAAATGGGCTGAAAACTATGATTATATAAAGTATCCATATGGAATTTACAACGAACTTGTTGTTGAAGGAATCGAACATGAGAACAAGATTGCATTAATGGGAGCATGGAAAACTGGAAGTTTGCGTGTTGATGAAAATGGAAAAGAATATAAAGATAAAAATGGTTTTTCTTATATGTTTACAAACAGATGGAATAATTCTGCTCCAGTAGGTTCCCAGGTGTGGAATTACATTTCGAGGAATCAGGAAGTAATAAAAAGTAGAATTCCAAAAGAGTTTCCATTAGAAAAACCTGAGATTGCAGTAGAATTGCAAGAAAGAAAGGGATTTGGCTTTATATGGACTGTATTTGTGCTTCATTGTTTCTACCCTGTAATATATCCTCTTTTTGATCAGCATGTGTATAGGGCATATAGATTTATTATTACTGATGGTAAAGAATGCCCTAATTTAGCACCTGATGATTGGAATGAATATTTAAATTATAAAATATATTTTAACGAATTATTAAATGATTCAAAAATTCCTTACTATCAATTAGATAAAGCTTTGTGGGCTTATGGGAAATATATAAAACAGAATTCAAAAATTATAATTAAAAAGAAGAGTTCATTAAAAAAGGATATTGTTGATCATAAAAATATAGTATTGAGTTCTAAAGGTAACAGTAGTTGGGTTTGTTCTATGACACTAGGAGGAAAGGCTAAAACATTTTGGTGGAAAGTTGATAATAACTTTGATATACATATTAAAAGGAAATTTAAAACATTTGAGTCTATGAATTATAGAGTAATTAGTAAAGAGCAATTAGAAAAAATTGATGATTTCATAAAAAGCAGAGAATGGATTAATCTTTCAAATAATGTGGAAAAAATAAATAATGGTACAGAAAAAGAGGGTCTTGGTAAGTTCCTATATGATGTACTAAATTGGCAAGCTGCAGACGTTCAATTAGCTAGTCATATAGGTGCTATATTTACTTTAGCAGGTGCATGGGGTTTTAATGGGTATAAGAGAGGAATACAATTTAAGAAGAATAATATAGATTGGAAGAGAAGTATCCTAACATATTATTCGGAAAATAACATAAAATAATAAGAATACATAATCAAAGGCATGTACTCAATCTAAAGCTCTACATGCCTTTTTTCTTATAATCATAAAATAGTCTAATGGCAGCATCTACAATATCATTGTAATTAATATAAGGATCATCATAAATAAAAACCTTAAGCTCCTGGAGCATTTTAACTGTTGAAGGTCTTAAGGTATAGCTTCTCTTTACTGTAAGGTTTTCTTCTACTGCTTCTCCAATACTTATATTTAGCTTTTTTGAATCTTCATCTTTAATATCAACATTTAGTACAGGAACATTACTTGAATTAAAAGAAAATTGTTTTTCTACTCTAGCACTATCAATATTAATATCAGCACCCATTAGTACTTCTTCTCCATTAAAATCAAACATGGCGTAGTCATTTTCAATTTCTATGTTTGTTTCAGATAGTTCTTCTATTTCTTCTGAAGAATTTCTATTTTTAAGATTTTTAGTTCTCAAATTTTTTCACTCCCTAATTCTTTAATTTTTTAATTCCTTAATTTTAAAATTCTTAAATTCTAAAGTGCTTAGATTCCTAAATTCTTTTGATCTTAAAAAAATAGCTGCAAGATGCAGCTATCTATCTATATGTTTAATTCTTCAGCTGTTGTTACTACTATTTCAGCAGAATCTTTAGACTTTAATATACCAGAACTTGATACGAATATATTTTTTTCAAGTATGGTATCCATAAGTACTGAAACAGCAAGTTCATCCAGTCCTTCTTTAACATCGTTGATTCTTAATGAAACTTTTTTTGTCTGATCAGTTATGAATTTTAAAACTAATACTCTCATTCCCTATACCTCCTCTATTCATTTATGATAAGTGCATCGTCAGTTCTGTGAATTTCAGCACTTCCTGCAGCTAACATATTTCCCATAGCTGTAGCTACAGCGTATACATCTTCTGGTTTAGCGTCTGCCTTTAAGTTGGTAAAACTTTGATTTTTGAACTTGTCCTTTCCATTAGCATCTTGGCCAGATACATACCTAAGTGTTAAATTACTCTTTACAATTGTTGAATTAACCATGTATGGACATCTCCTTTCAAATTTTGATTACAGTCTTATATATGATGTGGTATTTAAATTTGGAAAATATCTTTAATTCTTAACTATTAATTGCTCCTTTATCTCTTCAACATCTTTTTTTACATCTTCAACTATATTGAATTTTTCTGTAAGTTTTTCTATTATGCTTTGGTAGTTTTTCTCCCTTTCTTCCTGTTTTAAGTCTCTTTTTTCTTGAGCTTTTAATATATAAAATATAAGTGCTACTGAAAGAGCAGCCCATATACCTTGACTAGAAGCTAGTTTGAATATTTCTTCTTCCATGGGGTTCACCTTCTTCTAATTTTATTGTTAACTCTATATATGAAAAAGTTTAGGAAGATGGAAAGAATTTAGGAATTTATATTTAAAGCAGAAAGGGTGGACCTGCCTTGTTACTTGGACTATATGGACATGTCTTTTTAATGCATGTCCATGTGGTCCAAAGTAAGAAGCAAGTCCACCCGGTACCTGTATTTAGGAACTATCTACTATAAGTAGGGGGCTTGGGGCAAAGACCCATTTAAATAATTCTAGCCCAATTTAGCTAAACAAAACTTTTGCGAATTAGAAAAGCCCTGGTGTTTAGGGCTTGTGTATTTCGCAAAAGGTGTGTGTTTGTTTGGCGAAGTTGGGCACACTCCAGAGGAATACCCTAGAAAAAGACCATATAGGAATACTATAAAGAAAGGTTATAGCAACATAGCTTAATACAAGCTTTGGTGTTTAAAGCTTGTATTAAGTGGACTCCTCTGAGGTTGTCCACCTGAAAGGCTACAATGTGATGTAATACATATATTTTAAGTAGGTATGGTAGGTTATAATTTATGTTTTGGACTAGCTTATGATGGCAGGGAGGGGATTTGATTTTAGAGAAGGGATTAGAGCTATTGGTGTATAGATTAAAGGTAGTTTAAATGACATGATAAGCTTGTACAAAACTTCATTGTTCTTGCTGGGTTTGGGGCGTAGCAACCCATTAAGTTAATTGGCTGTGGAAATGCCTTTCTTGTGAAGAATGAACAGGAAATGTAGTTCCACAGCTACAGATTTTAATTATTATTACCTTTAAGGAACCTATATTTTTGTTATAGATTTTTATTAATATTAGTAAAGCAATGTTATTTATTAATAAGAAATAATTTAATATTATGTAAATCTTCTAATTAAAGAAAAAAGTATTAATAGCAATATATTTATTAATAATAATATAAATAATAA
>JAYFRK010000322.1:0-6683 GCA_034925975.1 Clostridium sp. | reverse complement strand
CTTGAGCACAATTACAGATTTTTAAAACAGCAGCCTTAAGTACTACTAGCTATTTCTTCAAAGTTTCTTCAATTGATACATATATGCTAGCCAGTAATCTTACATGCCTTAATTAGTTACAACTAGTAATTACTATAGTAAATACTGAAATGACTTCCAAAAGCAAAATGATAATTTTGCATGGCGTAGCCACACTGTAAAGTTACTAAGTAAGTATTATTGAGTAAAACTTAAAAAATTACTATAAATAAATGCGATAGCATGGTGATATACTAGCATAAATTCAAAAGGCTTACGCCTAAAACCCTGGCACCCTAATCGGGTTAAAGCGCTTTGCGCTTTTTTAATAAGTCAATTAATATAATACTTACACTGTCCACTAAATTAACTATAGTCTAAATAGTCATTACTATTACAGTTGTTAATATATGTTTTGTATAAGCAATAGCGGCCTTGATTTACCCAATTTAAGGTACTGAAAGTAAGAGGGTGTATAATTCATGTTGAATTATACACCCTCGGTTTTTAGCACCTTACTCTGTAGCTACCAAGACCGCCATTTTGTCGTACTATACTTATATTACTAATGACAGTTAAAATAATATATATTAAATTGACAAAAAGGTACACTAAGTATAGAATTATATAAGTTTAATTAGGAAATAACTATAGTATTTTGGAAATTATATATAGAGGAGATAAATATGACAATGCCATTTGATAATTTAGGATTAAATTCAAGCTTAATAGAAGGACTAAAAAAAGAAGGCATAACAGAGCCAACAGATATTCAAGTAAAAGCTATACCACTAGCTCTTGAAAATAAAGACGTAATAGGTCAATCACAAACAGGAAGCGGAAAGACTCTAGCATACTTACTGCCAATATTTCAAAAGATAGATGCTAGCAAAAGAGAAATGCAGGCAATTATTTTAGCACCTACCCATGAATTGGCTATGCAAATAGATAAGCAAGTACAATCTTTAAGTGAAAACTCTGGTATGGCTGTAACTTCTGCTTCTATAATAGGTGAAGTTAATATAAAAAGACAAATTGAAAAGCTAAAAGAAAAGCCTCATATAATAGTAGGTTCTAGTGGAAGAATATTAGAGCTTATAAAAAAGAGAAAGATTAACTCTCAAACAGTTAAAACTATAGTAATAGATGAAGGTGATAGACTTCTTGACAAAAGCAACTTATCTGTAGTTAAAGATGTTATCAAAACTACTATGCGAGATAGGCAGCTTATGGTCTTCTCTGCTACTATAAATAATCAAACTTTAAGCATTGCAAAGGATTTAATGAAAGAAGCTGAATTTGTAAAGGCTGAAGAAAGTGAAATGGTAAACCCTAATATTACCCATATGTACTTTCTAGCAGAGCAAAGAGATAAAATTGAAATCTTAAGAAAGCTAATAGCTGCTGCCAAACCAGAAAGGGCTATTGTTTTTATAAATAGAAATGATGAAACTGACATAACTACATCAAAGCTTAAATATAGCAAAATTAAAGCAGAAGGCATATACGGACGCGCCTCAAAGGAAGATAGAAAAAAAGCTCTAGATAGCTTTAGAAGTGGAAAGACACAGGTTCTTGTATCCTCTGACTTATCTGCAAGAGGACTTGATATTAAGGGAGTAACTCACATTTTCAATTTAGACTTACCTGATGATCCTAAAGATTACCTTCATAGAGTAGGCAGAACAGGAAGAGCCGGCGAAACTGGAACTGCCTTATCTATAGTTACTGAAAATGAAGTTTCTCTAATTAAAAAATATGAAAAAGATTTTTCAATCAGCATTGATGAAAAAGAAGTATACAAGGGTATCATTCAAGATAAAAAGAAAAGACCTGTAAGAAGAGTTAATAGATCTAATAAAACTAGCAAATCTAGTAATCCTAATAAATTTAATAAACCTAGCAAACCTAATAAACCTAAATATACTAAATCTAAATAAAATAAAACATACTTTTATAACTATAAGCTTTGGAATTTTCAAATTCTAAAGCTTTTTTATTGTATATTTTATGAATTTTACACTAAAACTTAATAAAAGGCTATATTTTATTGTTTACTGTAAATTGTCAATTCTTAATTGTTAATCGTTAATTGTTAATTATATAAATTTCCTACAGAAAGGAGGATTTTCATTGGAAGAATATAAAATAATCAAAGTTTTGAGCAATAATGTAATTCTAGTAAGCCATAGAAATATAAACTATATTCTAGTAGGAAAAGGCATTGGCTTTGGGAGAAAAAGCAAACAAACCTTAGAAAACTTACAGGGTATCGAATCTAGATTTATTTCCCTTGAAGGCTTAAAAACAAACGAATATTCAAGATTTTTTAATGACTTAGACCCAAAAATAATAGAACTTACTGAAAGAATCTTAAAAATGGCTTCTGAAGAGCTTAACCAAAGCTTAAACCCTAAAATTCATGCTGGACTTATAGATCATATTCAATTCACAATTAAAAGACTAAAGGATGGAATAGTTTTAGTAAACCCCTTTTTAAATGAAACAAAACTTCTATATCCCAAAGAGTATACGGTTGCAGAAAAGGCGGTAGATATTTTAAGTAAGGGACTTCAAATGGAAATCCCTGATGCTGAAATAGGCTTTTTAACCTTTCACATTTGTGGCGGCTTAAATGAAAATTCTAAAAAAGAAGCCTTAGAAAATGCCCAGCTAATCACAAAAATCTCAAATTATATCTCTATAAAACTAAAGGTTAAGTTAGACCCCTCTTCCTTTGAATATACTAGGTTTATTATTCATATTAAGGGAGTGTTAAATAGAGTTAAAAATAATAAAACTATCAAAAATGATATGTTGACAGAATTAAAGGAAAAACATATAATTGAATATAAAATAGCATATGATATCTCAAAAATTATACAAAACAATTTAAAGCTTTCTGTTCCAGAAGATGAAGTCGGATACATTGCTATTCACCTTATAAAATTAAATAGCTTAGTAAATAATTAGCGTGTTACTGATACGATCAGGCATGAGCTAAGATTTAGAAAAAGTATTGCATAAAATTTATCATAGAGTTTATGATAATCTTATACCTTTTCTGAGTTTTAGTTCATGCTTTTTTATTTATATAAAACTAAGGAGGAATTTAATTATGGAAAAAAAGATAATAATAACTGCTGAAAATGGACTTCATGCAAGACCTGCTGCAGCTTTAGCAAAGCTTGCTACTAGCTTTAAATCAGATATAAGAATAAATGGAGCAAACGCTAAATCTATAATGAACTTAATGTCTTGTGGAGTAAAAAAAGGTGATGAACTAACTATAACTACATCTGGAGAAGATGAAGCAGCTGCAATGGACGCTATAACAGAATTAATTATTGATTTAAAATAGATACTATAATAAGGAGTGTTAGCTAAATGATAAAAGGAATAGCAGTATGTCCAGGGATAGCTTTAGGAAAAGCTCTAATACTTAAAGAAGAAGAGTTACTTATAGAAAAAAGAGAAATAGTTGACATAGCAGCTGAGAAAACTAAGTTCACTAATGCGCTTTTAAAATCCAAAGAGGATTTAGAAAGAATTAAAAATAAAGTATTAAATGAGATAGGAAAAGATAAGGCTGAAATATTTCAAGCTCACTTAATGATTTTAGAAGATCCAGAACTAGTTGATCCAACTTTAGCAAAAATAGAAACTGGATTAAATGCAGAATTTGCTTTTAGTGAAATCGCAAATCAGATGATTGAAATTTTTGAGTCCATTGATGATGAATATTTAAAAGAAAGAGCTGCTGATGTAAGAGATATCTCTAAGAGAATACTAACTTATATACTAGATAAAGAAATGATAGATGTATCAAATCTATCTGAAAAAGTAATATTAGTAGCAGATGATTTAACTCCCTCTGTTACTGCTTCCATGGATAAAGATATGATTGAAGGCTTTTTAACTAACATTGGTGGAAGAACTTCTCATACAGCTATAATGGCTAAAACACTAGAAATTCCAGCAATAGTTGGACTTAAGGATATAACTGAAAAAGTTAAAAATGGTGATATGATAGCATTTAACGGAGGCACTGGTGAAGTTATAATTAATCCTAGTGAAGACGAAAAGAATGCTTTCAGTAATGAGAAGACTAAATTTGAAAATTTCAAAAGAGAAATGAGAGAATTAATAGGTAAAACAAGTATAACTAAAGATGGAAAAGAACTAGAACTTGCAGGAAACATCGGAACACCTAATGATATAAAAGGATTATTGGAAAACGATGCTGAAGGAGTAGGTCTTTACAGAACAGAGTTTCTATATATGAATAGAAATACTTTTCCAACTGAAGATGAACAATTTGAAGCATATAAAAAAGTATTAGAGGCTATGAAGAATAAGCCAGTAGTTATTCGTACACTTGATATTGGAGGAGACAAAAATCTAGAGTATTTGAATCTTAGCAAAGAGACAAATCCATTCCTAGGCTATAGAGCTATAAGATATTGCCTTGACAGAAAGGATATATTCAATACTCAGCTAAGAGCCTTATTAAGAGCTAGTGTATATGGAAAACTTAGAATTATGTTTCCTATGATATCAAGCCTTGAAGAACTTCTTGAAGCTAAGAAAATGCTTAACTCTGCAAAGGAAGAACTTTTAAATGAGAAAATTGAAGTATCTGATAGCATAGAAGTTGGAATGATGATTGAAGTTCCTTCTGCAGCTATAATAAGTGACGTATTAGCTAAACATGTAGACTTCTTTAGTATAGGTACTAACGACTTAATTCAATATACAACAGCTGTAGATAGAATGAATGAAAAAATAAGTTATTTATATAATCCATTAAGTCCAGGTGTACTAAGACTTATAAAAATGGTTATAGACAATGCCCACAAAGAAGGTATATGGGCTGGAATGTGTGGAGAAATGGCTGGAGACCAAAAGCTTATTCCAATACTTCTCGGAATGGGATTGGATGAATTCAGCATGAGTCCTATCTCAATTCTCCCTGCTAGAAAATTAGTTTCATCTCTATCTCTAGACGAAGCTAAAAAGATAAGCGATAAAGTTTTAAGCTTAGGCTCTGCTAATGAAATAAATGAATTTTTAAGCACAGTTAAATAATTGATGATAAATAAGTAATAAGTAAGAGTGAAAAGGTAATAGTTATATTTCACCTATACTTCTTAACTCTTCACTCTTAGCTCTTACTTCTTACCTCTTACCTACTACTTCTTACTTCTTACCTACTCCGTAAATTTAAATTTAGCTAATGCATCTGCAAGGGCTGAGTTAAACGGCTCATCATTTGCCTTCTTTTGGTTCTTAAGATATCTATTAACATCCTGTTTTGAAACCTTGCTGTTATCTTTTTTCCTTCTCTCATTAAATGCAGAAAGTTTTTCTCTATATCCACAACTACATACAAATATTTGCCCCTCTCCTTCTCCACGAAGTTCAAGTTTTTTGTGACACTCTGGACATCGTGCATTGGTTATTTTAGCAATACCCTTCCTATAACCACATTCTCTATCCTGACAAATAAGCATTTTACCTTTTTTGCCCTTAACCTCTAACATATACTTTCCACATTCAGGACACTTTGTTCTTGTAAGGTTATCGTGCCTAAACTTTTCTTCACTACTTTTTATGTCTTTCACAACTTCCTCTGCATAAGTTCTCATTTCATTTATAAACTTATTCTTATTAAGATTACCCTTTGAAATTAAAGTAAGCTTTTGTTCCCATTGAGCAGTTAAGGCTGGTGATCTTAAATCTTCTGGAACTAAATCAAGAAGCTGTCTTCCCTTTGAAGTTATAAATATATCCTTACCTCTCTTTTCAATTAGAAAAGTGTTAAATAGTTTTTCAATAATATCGGCTCTTGTAGCTACAGTTCCAAGTCCCCCAGTTTCTCCTATTGTCCTTTTTAATGCTTCACTTTCACCACTCATGTACTTTATTGGATTTTCCATAGCTGAAAGTAGTGTTCCTTCATTAAATGGTGCTGGAGGTCTAGTTTCTCCCTTAGTCTCAGTGATAGCTGTTATATTTAAAATGTCACCTTTATTTATATTAGGAAGTATCTGCTCTTTAATATCTCCGCTTTCTTCATTGTCCTCAAAGTTATTTTCATAAACTTCTTTCCATCCTTGAGAAAGGACAATTTTTCCTTTAGCAATAAAGTTTTCTTCTCCTATTTTAGCTTTTATAGTTGTCTGCTCATATTCAAAAGGAGGATATAAAACAGCTAAAAATCTTTTAACTACTAAATCATAAATTCTTCTTTCCTTATCATTTAGTGAACTTAAGGCTACATGCTGCTCTGTTGGTATAATTGCGTGGTGATCTGATACCTTACTATTATCCACAAAGGATTTACTAGACTTTATTGGACTTTTTAAAACCTTTTGTGACAGCCTTGAATAAGGTCCTACGCCACATGCCTTAACTCTATCCTTTAAAGTGTCCACTATATCTGAAGATATATATCTTGAATCTGTTCTTGGATAAGTAAGTACCTTATAATTTTCATAAAGCCTTTGCATTATGGATAAGGTTTCCTTTGCTGAATAGCTAAATATTCTATTAGCATCTCTTTGAAGCTCTGTTAAATCATATAGTTGTGGAGCAAAGCTTTTTTTGTGGGCTTTACTCACTTCCACAACTTCAGCTTTTTTATTTTTAACACTTTTTAAAAT
>JAYFRK010000396.1:0-14928 GCA_034925975.1 Clostridium sp. | reverse complement strand
TCCTATGGGACCCTTAGAACTAATGGATATGATTGGTATTGAGATTATTCTTGCAGTAATGGAATCTTTTCATAGAGATTTTGGTGATTCCAAATATAGACCTTCTATCCTCCTAAGAAAGATGGTTGCAGCAGGGCGTTTTGGTCGCAAGACAGGAAGAGGGTTTTATACTTATGATAAAAATGGGAGAAAAATTAAGTCTACAAAATAATTCAATGTACACTATATTGAAATGAAGGGGGCTTAACAATGGGGTATAACAATTTGATTGTTGAAAAAAACCAAGGCATCTGCATTGTGAAAATTAATAGGCCTAAAAGCTTGAATGCACTTAATGATGAAGTTATTTGTGAGCTAGATTCTGTTATTGATGATATTAAGAGGGATATTAATGTAAAAGTTGCAATTATTACTGGGGTGGGAAAAGCCTTTGTTGCTGGCGGAGATATTTTAGTTATGCAAAATATGTCTGCTGGAGAGGGAGCTAGATTTTCTGCTCATGGAAGTAATGTTTTGAGAAAACTTGAATTAATGAGCAAACCGGTTATTGCAGCAATTAACGGATTTGCCTTTGGTGGTGGATGTGAATTATCCATGGCATGTGATTTGAGGATTGCTTCTTCTAATGCAAAATTTGGTCAGCCTGAAGTAGGACTTGGTATAATTCCAGGATATGGTGGAACACAGAGATTACCAAGAATAGTAGGAATAACAAAAGCTAAAGAATTGATTTATACAGGTGAAATAATTGATGCCGCAGAAGCTTTGAAAATAGGACTGATAAACAAAATTGTTGAACCTGAAAAGTTAATTGATGAAGCAAAAGCTCTAGCAGCTAAAATAATTAAAAATAGCATGCTTGCCGTTGGATACGGTAAAGAAGTAATTAATAGAGGGATACAGATTGATATGGACACGGCTTTAAGTATGGAATCAAATTTTTGTGGTATGTGCTTTTCGACAAAAGATCAAAAGGAAGGAATGACAGCTTTTATTGAGAAGAGAAAAGCTGAATTTGTAGGTAAATAATAGTTTACGCCAAACCTATCTTTACAAATATATAAGTAAAATGTATACTGAATATATAAATAAATAATATTATATAAAGTTTTGTGGGGGGACCATTTTGGTTGAGAAGGTTAAAACCTGACCCTTAGAACCTGATGTAGTTAACACTACCGTAGGGAAACAAATCGAATTTATAAGTATATAATCTATAAATACGTTCGATATTTAATGTTTACCTTTTGGTAAACATTTTTTTATTTTAAAATAATAAATTTAGGGGGAGATTTTGTTGAAAACTAAAAAACTTACATATGCAGCAATGTTGGTGGCAATTGGAGCTATAGGTGGAAATCTCATATACTTTCCAATAGGAGCATCTAAATGTACACCCGTTCAGCATATAATCAATGTATTAGCAGCAGTTATACTTGGACCAGGATATGCTGTGCTAAGTGCATTTTGCATATCACTTATAAGAAACATGATGGGAACAGGTACACTTCTAGCTTTCCCTGGTAGCATGATAGGGGCTTTTATAGCTGGAATGCTTTATAAAAGCACAAATAAAAAGTTTTTGGCAGTTATAGGAGAAATTTTTGGGACAGGTATCATAGGTGCTATAGTGGCCTTTCCTATAGCTAAGTTCATATTAGGTAAAAATGTAGCTGCATTCTTTTTTATAGTGCCATTTTTAATTAATACAGTTTGTGGCAGTTTAATTGCTTATTTCTTTTTAAAAGCAGCAGAATTGACAAAGAAGAATATAGTAAAAGTAGGAGAATAACTTATACCGTTACTAATAATTATAGTATTCTATATTAATTAAATTTTATTTTCCATTATATTAACTATTGAACAAATTGAGATTTGCATTTAAAATTGTTTTATTGAAGAAGGAGAAAGTAGATGGAAGAGAACATATCTATAAAAGCATGCCATCTTTTGAAGTTAATAAAAGAAAAAAAGCCATTAATACATCATATTACAAATTATGTTACTGCAAATGATTCTGCAAATATAGTTCTGGCAATGGGAGCATCTCCTATAATGGCAAATGCTTTAGAGGAAGTAGATGAGGTTGTTTCATTAGCATCTGCGTTGGTTCTTAATATGGGAACCTTGAGTAAAAATAATGTTGAAGCTATGTTAGTTGCTGGAAAGAAGGCAAATCAGCTTGGAATTCCAGTAATATTAGATCCTGTAGGAGTAGGATCAACTACCTTTAGGGGTAACATCGCCAATAGAATTATAAAGGAAGTAAAGTTAGAGGTTATCAGGGGTAATATTTCAGAAATAAAGTGGATAAGTGGGATTAATTCTGAAAATAAAGGAGTAGATGCTTCTCGGCAAGATATTGTAGAATTAGAGAATTTAGAGTATGGGAAAAATATCGCAGAAAATTTAGCATTAAAATTAAACTGTGTTATTGCAATAACTGGTGCTACGGATATTATTTCTAATGGAACAAAAACAACTTTTATAAAAAATGGACATAAAATGCTATCTACAGTAACAGGTACAGGATGTATGTGCACTTCTATCATAGGGACTTATTGTGCTGTTACAAAAGATTATTTTACTGCAGCTGCTGCAGGAGTTATGACCATGGGAGTAGCCGGTGAAAGAGCATATGAAAAACTTGCATCAATTGATGGAGGCAGTGGTAGCTTTAAAGTAAGATTAATAGATTCAATATCTAATTTTACAGATTAATATATTAGGCTATATTTTAAGAGATTGTTAATGACTTATAATATAGAAAACAATTCTAAATTTAGTATAACAATTAAAATACAATAAACTATAAAAAGGAGAATTTACCGTGGAACATTGGTCGCTTATTGCTATTGCGGTATATGTATTTATTTTACTTGCAATAGGTTATTATTCTTACAAAAGGACGCATGACATTTCAGACTATATGCTAGGGGGGAGAGGTCTTGGACCCATGGTAACAGCACTATCTGCAGGAGCAAGTGACATGAGTGGTTGGATGCTAATGGGGCTTCCAGGTGCAGTTTATACAACAGGACTGTCTAGTCTTTGGCTTGGAATTGGGTTAACAATAGGTGCTTATTTTAATTATCTATTGCTGGCTCCAAGATTTAGGGTTTATACAGAAGTTGCAAATGATTCTCTAACTGTACCTGATTATTTAGAAAACCGTTTTAAAGATGATTCTAAAATGCTTAGGATTGTATCTGGAGCTATAATACTTATTTTCTTTATTTTGTATGTTTCATCTGGAATTGTAGCGGGAGGTAAACTATTTGAAAATACATTTGGATTAACATATACAACTGGTGTAGTAGTTACTCTATCTATAGTTGTGTTATACACATATTTTGGTGGATTTTTGGCAGTAAGTCTTACAGACTTCTTTCAAGGATGCCTAATGTTTATTACACTTATTTTGGTACCAGTCGTAACATATATGAATATAGGAGTGGAGCCAGGTACCTTTGTTAATAAAGTAAGAGCTATTGATCCAGCACTATTTGATATATTTAGGGGAACAAGCTTTGCAACTATTATTGGATTTTTAGCATGGGGACTTGGTTACTTTGGACAGCCTCATATTGTTGTACGTTTTATGGCAATTAAATCTGTAAAAGAGCTAAAATCAGCAAGAAGAATAGGAATTGGATGGATGGCTGTTGGGCTTTTAGGTGCGGTTGGAAGTGGTCTTACAGGACTTGTATATTTTACAGGAAATAATAATCCGCTACAAGATCCTGAAACAGTTTTCCTTCGCCTTGGAGATATTCTATTTCATCCATTTATTACAGGGATTATAATAGCTGCAGTACTTGCTGCTATTATGAGCACTATTTCTTCTCAGCTTTTAGTTTGCTCTAGTTCTATTACAAAAGATTTTTATCTAACCTTTTTTAATAAAGAGGCATCAGATAGAAAACAAGTACTAATAGGAAGAATATCTGTACTTCTAGTTTCAGCCTTTGCAACTTTTTTTGCATACTTGCCAAATAAAACTATATTGGATATAGTTGGGCAAGCCTGGGCTGGTTTTGGCTCATCATTTGGACCAGTTCTTTTAGTAAGCCTTTATTGGAAGAGGATGACTAAATGGGGAGCACTAGGAGGAATGCTTGTAGGAGGTTTAACAGTTATAATATGGATTACTTCAGGTTTATCTTCTTACTTATATGAAATGATTCCAGGCTTTTTCCTATCCCTTATTGCAGTTATAGGTATCAGTCTTTTAACTAAAAAACCAGATGATTCTATAAACAAAGAATTTAAAGTTATGGAAGAGATATTGGGAGAATAGGAATATTTGAATTAATAATGCATTGTTGACAAATTTTTTTAATAGTGATACTATATAAAAAAATCAATAAAGGGAGAAATACATTATGAACCTGTCAATTAAAAAAGTTGCACAATTTAATACTGAATTCTTCTACTTTAGCTTTTTTAGATAGGTTTGTATTTGTGATTATGAAATTTTCATAGATACAAACCAAGCAATAAAACTTTTGGTTTTGTATCTATGATGGCTGAAGTTAGTTTAATTTATTTTAATAATAAGAGCCGCATAGAGTATGCTGTGTGGCTTTAGATATATCCTAGGAAGTAACATAAGGTCACAGGCAATTTGCTATGTGGCCTTTTACTTTTTAAGGAGGAATAATGATGAGTAACAGCAAAAGAGAAAAATTTTCAGGGCAACTAGGCTTTATTTTATCCTGTATAGGAGCTGCAGTAGGTTTAGGAAATGTTTGGATGTTTCCTTATAGATTGGGGCAAAATGGAGGAGCAGCATTTTTAATACCTTATTTTATCTTTGTATTCATATTAGGAACTTCAGGTATTATAACTGAAACAGCATTTGGTAGAACTATGAGAAGAGGCTCTATGAGTGGGATTAGAAAAGTGTTTAGAGATAAAAAAATAAAAGGCGGAAGGATTATAAGTTATATACCAACTTTAGGACTTGGTGGAGTATTCATGTTTTATACCATTGTTGTAGGATGGATATTAAAATATTTTACAATTAGTTTAACTGGTAAAATTAATAGTATAGATGCAGGAACATATTTTAATAATTTTGTATCAAGTAAAGAAACTATATTATGGAATGGACTTGCAGTAGGATTAACATTACTAATAGTTATATTTGGAGTATCCAAGGGAATTGAAAAGATAAATAGAGTTATAATGCCAGCATTATTTGTAATATTTATAGTATTAGCTATAAGATCATTGACACTGCCAGGAGCTAGTAAAGGAGTTACATATCTTTTATATCCAAGATGGGAACAGCTTTTAGTAGTAAAGACATGGGTAATGGCATTAGGACAAGCGTTTTTTACAGTTTCATTGACAGGATGTGCATTAGTTGTATATGGAAGTTATACAGACGAGAAAGTAGATTTACCTTCAGCTGCCATTCGTACAGCTATATTTGATACATTAGCAGCATTATTAGCAGCATTTGTTATAATACCTGCAGTTTTTGCCTGCGGTTTAGATGTTGGTTCAGGTCCAGCATTATTATTTGTTACAGTACCAAGTATCTTTAAATCTATGCCTTTTGGAGCATTATTAAGTACATTATTTTTCTTAAGTATAATATTTGCTTCCATATCTTCCTGTATAGTAATGCTGGAAGGACCTGTAGAGGCAGCTATGAGTGAACTAAATATAAGCCGTAAAAAGGGAACAATTATAATAGCTATAGCTTGCTTTTTATTATCGATTCCTATGGATTTAAATATGAGATTATTTAGTAATTTCTCTGATTTTATAACTATATTTATTACACCTGTAGGCACATTAATTATAGCAATAACTTTTTTCTATGTATTTGGTGATAAAAAAGCAATTGAGGAAATCAATATAGGTTCAAGAAAACCAGTAGGAAGGATGTTTATACCACTAGTTAAATATGTGTTTACAATAACTACTATTATAGTTGTAATATTGGGGATTATATATGGAGGAATAGGCTAATATTAAGTTTTTCATATTAACATGTATGTTATAATATACATATTAAATGGAATTGAATTATTTTTAACTAGATAAGGGAGAGTTAGCCATGAAATTAAAAACAATTATGAGTAAACTTATAATATTACTATTTACTATATCTATAGTAATATCTGTACCAGTAAAGCAGGTTTATGCTGATTCTTTTAAAGCCGTTACCTTAGGAGCAAATCTAAATGATAAGCAAAAAGAAGACATGCTTAAATATTTTAATGTTACTAAAAAAGAAGCTAATATAATAGAAGTAAGCAATGAAGAAGAAAATAAATATTTAAAAGGTGTAGCTTCTCAAAGTCAAATAGGAACAAAAGCTATATCCTGTTCTTATGTGGAACCCACTGAAAAAGGAGGATTAAATATATCCGTTAATAATATGTCATGGGTTACTGAAAGTATGATTAGAAATGCTCTTATTACAGCTGGTGTAGCAAATGCAAATGTAAAAGTATCTGCTCCTTTTGAAGTATCTGGCACAGCAGCACTTACAGGTATATTAAAAGGCTTTGAAAGCAGCGAAGGTGGTAAAAAAATTGATGAAGACAAAAAGAAAACTGCTAATGAAGAACTAGTTGTTACTGGTGATTTAGGCGAAAAAATAGGAAAAGATAATGCTGCTAATTTAATGAATGAAATAAAAAAAGACGTTGTTAAAGAAAAGCCTAAAAGTCAAAAGGAAATAGAAAAAATAGTAGTAAATGCGGTTAAGGATAGTAATCAGAATTTGAATAGTGATGATATTAAGAAGATAACTGCTTTAATGGGAAAAATAAATGATTTAAATCTAGATTTTTCCCAGATAAAAGATCAATTAAATGATGTTACAGATAAATTAAAAGCAAATTTAACAAGTGATGAGGCAAAAGGATTTTTTGCCAAGTTATTTGGAGCAATTGCTAGCTTTTTTGCTAAGTTATTTGAAGTAATCGGCAGCATTTTTTCTAAGCTTTTTTCATAGAAGAAATACCTGGTTTTTCATATAAGCCACTATATTATTTTTAATTTTGGTGAAAATAATATATGAAAAGGCTATGTTTTAAATGAATATAAAAATCAGCATTCATTTAAAATAGAGCTTAAAGAGGGAGTGGTAAATATGTCGCATAAAAATAACAAAAATAGCAAAGATAATAAAAAGTCTGGACAAAAGACTAAAAAAGAACTGATGAAAATGGAAGTTGAAATGTCAAATGAAATAGGTTATTCTAATGAATCAAAAAAATTAGGTAAAAAAAAGAAAGATAAAACAAAGAAGGATTGAAGACCAATAGCTAGTAGTATTATCTACTAGCTATTGGTTTTTAACTGTTTAAGTTACTAAGGTAGATATAGTAATTATTTGAAAACGAATACGTATTCATAGATAAAGTGTTATAATAATTATAAAATAGAATTATTTATAATCTAATATAATTTTGTAGAAAATTGTTATAAATTGAAAGAAAGTGGGGCTACCATATAATGAAAAAAAAATCTTTTGTATTGCTTATTTTTGTAGTCACTGTTTTAGTTTGCTTTATCATGTACAAGGAATATTTCAACAAAGCAGAACGTGTACAAGAAGTTTTCAAAGATAAAGACTCTATTAAATATATGTCAATGGTAGATTCCTCAAATTTTTATATTTACAAAGATAAAAAATGGGAAAAAGAATTTATAAAAGGTGTAAACATTGGAGCTGCAAAACCAGGGTATTTTCCAGGGGAATTTGGTATTACAAAGGAAGATTATTTAAGATGGTTTAAATATATTAGTGAAATGAATGCAAATACTATTAGAGTTTATACAATATTAAAGCCAGATTTTTATGATGCTTTATATGAATATAATGAATCAGTAGATAAGCCTTTATATTTATTACAAGGGGTATGGATTAATGAGGAAAATATATTGAAATATAAGGATGCATTTAATGGAGAAATTAAAAATAATTTTATAAAAGACATAGAGAAAACTATAGATGTTTTACATGGAAATAAAGTAATAAAAAAAGCACCAGGGTATGCCTACGGAATTTATGAAAATGACATATCGCCATATGTTTTAGGATACGTTTTAGGCATAGAGTGGGATCCTGAATTTGTTACTACAACTAATGCCAAAAATAAAGATAAAGTAAATTATAGTGGAAAATATTTATACAGTAAAGAGGCTTCACCCTTTGAAAACTTTTTATGTGAGATGGGAGATTCCTGTATAGATTATGAAACTAAAAATTATAGTATGCAAAAGCCTGTAAGTTTTACAAATTGGGTTACTACGGACATGCTTAGCCATCCAAATGAACCACTTCCCAACGAGGATATAGTTTCTGTAAATATGGAACATATAAAAAAGAAAGATTTATTTAAAGCAGGACTTTTCGCCTCTTACCATGTTTACCCTTATTATCCTGATACTATGAATTACCAAAAGGATTATATAAATTTTAAAGATAAGAATGGAAAAATAAATGCCTATAGAGCATATTTGAGGGATTTAAAAAAAGAGCATACAATGCCTGTTTTGGTAGCGGAATTTGGAGTTCCGTCTGCTAGAGGAAAAGCACACGACAACATATACATGGGATTTAATCAAGGAAATGTTTCGGAAAGAGCCCAAGGGGAAATGGATGCGGCTATGTTAAAGGATATATATGAAGAAGGGTATGCAGGTGGACTAGTATTTACATTTCAAGATGAATGGTTTAAAAGAACCTGGAATACTATGGATTTAGATTTACCTGAAAGAAGACCCCATTGGAACAATCTTCAGACAAATGAGCAGCATTTTGGAGTATTAGCTTTTGACCCAGGAGAAAAGGAAAGTGTTTGTTATGTGGATGGAGATGCAAAGGAATGGGAAGGAAGCCAAGCTGTTTATAAAAACAGGGATACTGAATTATATATGAAGTCTGATGAGGCCTATGTATATTTTATGGTTAAAAATGAAAAGTTTGATTTTAATAAAGATACCCTCATTATTCCTATAGATATTCTCCAAAATCAAGGAAATAAGAATTACAAAAAATATGGAGTTACATTTAGTAGGGCAGCTGATTTTATAATATCAATAAATGGAAAAGAAAAATCTCAAATACTTGTAGATCTTTATTATGATAGCTTCCAATATATTTATGGAAGAAAGCTAAATATGATTCCTAAGAGACCAGAATATGATGTGAAAAATAGTGGAGAATTTGTGCCTATGTATTTATGTTTAAATAAAGAGCTCTATTTACCAGAGGATAAAGCAAAGGTGCCTTTTAGCAAATATGAAACAGGAAAGCTTATTTATGGAGACGGAAATCCGAAAAATAGTGATTATAATTCACTGGCGGATTTTTGCACAAAAGGTAGCATAGTAGAAATAAGAATACCTTGGCAGCTTCTTAATGTAATGGACCCATCAACTAAGATGGTAATGAATGACTTACACATTGATGGTATAAAACCAATTAAAACTCAGGGAATATACGCTGGTATAGGAATTTTAAAAAATAATAATTCAACTGAAAACATAGAAATGAATTTATATAGTTGGGATTCATGGGATATACCGACTTATCATGAAAGATTAAAACAATCTTATTATATATTAAAAGATGCCTTTAGCCTGTATAAGTAGAGAGGTGGAATATGAAGAAAAGAAAAACCCTAAAAATAGTCTGTGCTACAATTGTAGTAATTTTTATAATAATATCCTCACCATTTATTATTTGGAGGTTTAAATCATCAAAAAATTTAAATGTTATTATAATTAATAAAACCGTTCCAAACAATACATATAGAGAGCATAAAGGTTTTATGTGGATATTAAACAACTTAAAAGTTAAAAATGGTACGCTAAAAACTTCTTTTCAATATGATAAAGATTATTATGGATTTTTTCCTCTGCCAAATGAAAAATATAATATAAAAGAACTTCCTGAAAACGTTGGGAATCCTAATCTTATATATATAACAGATACTTATGGAGTGTATAAGGAAGACTTCTATAAAAATATTGTAATAGGAAATAGATCTCAGATAATTTACGGAGGGGTAAAGGAGAAAGAAGTAGAACAGATAAAAAATACTTTAAATAATAATACTATAGTAGGTGAATTTAATACATTAGCTAGCCCAACAGGTGTGAAGGCAAGAAACCAGCTAGAAGATATATTTGGATTAAAGTGGAATGGATGGATAGGTAGATATTTTTCAGATCTTTCTAAAGAAAATACTGAGATACCTAACTGGATGAAGGAAAACTATGCTATTCAGCATGGTGAAAAGTGGAATTTTAAAGGGGCAGGAATAGTTTTAATAAACTCAGAGGATACAATTATAGTATTAAGAAAGGACATAGAGTTAGGTAAAGGTTTAAATAAAATAAATTTTACTCAAAAAGCAGAAGAGGAATTCCAAGTTAAAAATAATTTGAATTATTACTATTGGTTCGAAATAACTAATAGTGATAAAGATACAGAGGTTATTGCTAAATATAAATTAGATATAACTAAAGAAGGACAAAAACTTATGGATAAATATAAACTGCCAAGTGAATTTCCAGCTATTATAAGAAAAACAGGTAGCTATACAAGCTATTATTTTGCAGGAGATTTTGCTGATAGTAATTCTACACCTAAGTTTTACAGTGCATCCGGCATACAATTTCTAAATAAGATAACTACCTTTGATGAGGACGCAAATCAAAATTATTTTTATTGGAATGTGTATTACCCATTAATTAAAAATATAATAAAAAATGTAAATTAGAGTGGTGAGAATGTATGTTTTCAAGTAATATTAAATCTTTTATATTTTTCAACATATATTTTCTAATAGTTGTAGATATATTTTTACTTTTAGGAATATATTTTGAAATTATTAAGAATAAGGTAAGAACAAAACATTATGAAAAAGCCTATGAAAAATTGAAATCAAAAATTTTAGACTATATTAAAAATGAGGACAAGATATTAGAAATTCAGCAATTACTAAATAAAGATTTCAATAAAAATGTAGCTATAGATATAATGGTGAATTATTCACAAGAAAATGATGTAGATATAAGTGAAAAGTTTATAAAACTTAATTTGGACAGATTTATAATAGACAAAATCAGAGAAAAAGCCAAAATAGATTATATTAAAAAACTTAGTTTTATGAGAGTAGAAACAGCATATGATACTCTATTGAAATTATCTTCTTCAGAAGACTTAGATATAAGTTATATAAGCTTTTTTGGATTATCTATGATAAATAATGAAAAGTGGAAAAAAGAAATTGTTATAAAAAAATTAATATACTCTAATATTTTAAGTGATAGAATTATTGAAATTTTAAACAGGTTTCAGCTTAGTTTTGAACATTGGTTAGAACTATTAGAGAAAGAGGAAAGTACTAATGGAAAAGTTATATTTATAAAGACTATAACTCCAAAGGAAGAAATGAAGAAAGTTGAAAACTCTGATAGATTATTAAAATTTCTAGATGACCAGGTAGAAGTAAAAATATCTACTATTCTTGCTCTTTGTAATAGTAAGAATGATAAATATGTGGACAAGCTTAAAGATATATATGAAAGTGAAGAAAACTGGCAAGTAAGAGTAATTATTGCTAAGGGTTTTAGAAATTTTAAATTTGATAAGGTAAAGGATGTATTGTTAAAAATGACAAAAGACAAGGAATGGTGGGTAAGATATAATGCATTAAAATCCATTGTAGCTATGGGAGAAGAAGGAGTATTTACTCTCATAGATTTATCTTTAGAAAAGGAAGATAAAAATATATCTGATTTAGCTTATTATTTTTTAAATTCAAATAGAGAAGTTTATAATATAGTAAAGAATATAGAGGTATAAAATATGGATATAGTAGTAGATATAATTTCAATTTACAGCCGAATAATACTTATATATTTTTTTGTAATAAGTATATTTTATATAATACTCATACTTGTATCTTCCAGGGAGCTAAGAGATTTTATTAAAATAATTAATAATGATGTAACTATAATAAGTAACTACACTAAGCCTATATCAATAGTTGTTCCTGCCTATAATGAAGAGGAAACTATAATAGATAACATAACATCATTATTAGATTTAAATTATCCCGAATTTGAAATAATAGTGGTAAACGATGGATCCAAGGATAACACTTTAAAAAAGATAATTGACCATTTTAAATTGAGAAAAATAGATGTAGACATAAACATGCAGATTAATTGCAATAAAATAAAAAATGTATATGGCTCATTTATTATACCTAATCTTGTAGTAGTTGACAAAGAAAATGGAGGTAAGTCTGATGCGTTGAATGCAGGAATAAATGTGTCACGGTATCCGCTTTTTTGTGGAATAGATGCAGACTGTATTATAGAGAAAAATGCACTACTTAGAATTGTAAAGCCATTTTTGAAATATGAGGAGACTGTAGCAGTTGGAGGAATAGTTAGAATTGCCAATGGGTGTAATATAAAAAACGGTAAGCTCTTAGAAGCAAAATTACCTAGAGAGGCTATAGTTAGATTCCAAATAATAGAATACTTTAGAGCTTTTTTAACTAGTAGAATAGGCTGGGACAAAATAAATGCCTTACTTATTATTTCTGGTGCCTTTGGAGTATTTAAAAAGTCTGCTGTAGTAAAAGTTGGTGGGTATAGCAGAACTATAGGTGAAGATATGGAATTAACTTTAAAAATACATGAGTATTTTAGAAAAAATAAAATAAAATATAAAATAGATTTTACTTCTGATGCAGTATGCTGGACTCAAGCACCTAGTAAGATTAAAGGACTTAAAACACAGAGAATAAGATGGCATAGAGGACTTACAGATTCAATTTTAAGACATAAAAAGATGATATTTAATCCTAAATACGGTACTGTAGGACTTTTATCTATGCCTTATTTCTTATTAGTTGAAATGTTAGGTCCTGTAGTTGAAATCATAGGTTATATAATGCTTATAATTTCAATTTTAACTGGAACTTTATCAAATTTCTTTATATTTGTATTTTTAATGGCTTATTTATATGGGATATTATTTTCACTTTCTGCAATACTACTTGAACAGTTCTCTTATAAAAGATATAACAACATTAGAGAAATTACAAAGCTTGTTATATATACTTTCTTTGAACAGTTTATATATAGGCAAATTACAGTTTGGTGGAGAGTAAAATCTTTCTTTAATTTTAAGAAAGGAAGTAAACAGTGGGGAACTATAAAAAGAAGCTCTTTTACTAAGGAGGAAAAAAGATGAATTTACAAGAATGCTTTTTAAAACTTACACAAATTGAAGAAGAGGGTGCTGAATTATACAAGAAAGCTTCACTGAAATGTAGCGAAAAATTAAGACCAGCCATACTTTCCTTTTACCAAGAAGAAAAAGAACACAAGAATACCATGATGGAATTACATAAAGAGGGTAGATTTAAATTACAAAAACTAGATGAAGATATTGAAAGAATCTTTAATTATCAAGTCGATTATATGAATAAGAGAAAAAATTTCGATTTTAATGATGAAAAGGAATTTTTTCAATTTGCATTGCAAATAGAGAAGAATTCAATAGATATATATACAAAACTTTTAGAGAGTTTTGAAGCTGATTGTTATGAATATAAAATCTTTGAAACACTTATAAAGGAAGAAAAAAAACATATGATTTTTATTTTGAACAAGCTTTATGAAATAAATTAGCATTATAAAAAGCTTCTTATGGAAACCTATTAAGAAGCTTTTTTGTTTTTTTGAAAATAGTTTATGATAGCAAAAAAAAGTTGTATAATATATTACATAATAGTAGTTATTATATAACATACAGTTCTATAAAATAGGAGGGAGTATATTGTATAAATTATATGAAGAATTTTTAAATTATTTGCAAACAGAAGATAAGGAAAGTGCAATCTCTTATGTATTAAAAAAGTTAGAAAGTAATGAGATTGACATAGTAACCTTGTATACAAAAATTTTAGCTCCTTCATTAAATACAATGGAATGTAAAATTGATGAAAAAAATATATGCATTTGGAAGGAGCATGTTAGAAGTTCTATCATCAGAACTATAGTAGAGTGCTGTTACCCTTATATTATAAAAGAAAGACATGAAAAGTATAATGGAAATAAAGGAGATAAAGTTGTAGTAGTATGCCCACCAGAAGAGTATCATGAAATTGGTGCCAAGATGGCAGCAGACTTTTTTACTCTTTGCGGCTATAATTCTATATTTGTTGGAAGCAATACTCCTAAAGATGATTTTTTAGATGCAATAAATATAGTAAAACCTAAATATGTGGTTATTAGTGTTACTAATTATTATAATTTAATAAATGCCAAAAGAGTAATAAGTAAGATAAAGGAAAAAAGTAACTATGATGTAAAAATACTTGTAGGTGGTTATGCATTTAAAATTAATCCTGAATCATATAAAGCTATAGGTGCAGATATGTTTATTGATACTTTTGAAGATATAGAAAACTTAGCTTATATGAATATGACTAGAGAAAGTGAGGATGAAAAAAGATGAAATTATCTTTTAAAATAGCTGCAAGATTTTTAAAATCAAGTAAAGGACAAACTATATTAATTGCTTTAGGAATTGCAATAGGTGTATCTGTACAAATATTTATAGGTTCCCTAATTCAAGGATTACAGAAGGGATTAGTAAATAAAACCATTGGTAATTCATCTCAGATAACTATACTTTCATCTAAGGAAGATAAGACTATTAATAATTGGGAAGAAATTATTAATAAAATAAAATCTTCTGATAATAGGGTAATAAAGGTGTCACCATCAGCGGATAGTTCAGGATTTATAAAATTGGAGGATAAAGCAGAACCTGTACTAATGAGAGGGTTTCAGTTTGAAAATGCAGATAAAATATATAATTTAAAAAATAGAATTTATAAAGGTAAAATGCCACAAAATGAC
>JAYFRK010000484.1:0-5234 GCA_034925975.1 Clostridium sp. | reverse complement strand
ACGTCTTTTTGTCCTTTATATTCTATCTTTACTTCAACCACTGCATCTATTCCAAGATTTAATCCAGAAATCTTAAATTGCTTTTTATTTGTATCTGCTACTTCAGTAGCTGTTCTTTCTACTCCATTTACTTTGAATGTTCCTTTAGTTTCAACTGTTTCATCAAATGTAAGCAATATTTCATCTTTTGATTTAATCTCAGCACTTGTAATTACTGGAGCAGCTGTATCCTCTTCTACTAATACGTCATAACTTGCCTTAGCTGTTTTGAAGTTAGCAAAATCAGGAACATCTACAACTTCTAAATTATGAGTTCCTTTTGCAATTGCGTCTGAGAACTCTAACATTACAGTATTATTAACATAGTTTGGTATTGCTCTTGCAATTACAGTCTTTCCATCTAATTTAACGTTACTTAAAATAGAGAAAGCTGATTTATCAAAATTAACTGGTTCTGTGAATTGTAATTCAATTTGTTTAGCATTTATAGCTCTTGCTGATGTAAATGCTGGTATAGTTGTGTCAACTACAACTAATGTCTTTTCATATTTATCAACTGATTTAGTTGCATCCTTTGATTTAACCCCATCTACTTTTACAGTAATTTGTGTGCTTGGGCTTACAGGCACTGTTAATACACATACTACTGTTTTTTCATCAGATTTTAATTTTGCTGTAGATGCTATTTCATGATTATCTTTATCATAAATAGTTATTTTGCTTGCTGTTTCTTTGTCAATTTCGTTATTAAATTCAACTGTTACAGTTTTATAGTTAATAGCACTTACTGATTCAACTTTTAAGTCTCCTTGTTGTTGATTATCCTCTATAACAACTTTTCCGTCTTTAACAACTACTTTTTTAACTGTAGGAACTTCTAATACTTTAGCATCCTTTGATTCAGTATAAGTATCTACTACGAATTCTGTTCCAGCTGCTTTAGCTTCTAAATATTTTTCTGTTATATCAGCAACAGATACATATTTTTCAGTTTTGTTATCGTGGAAAGCATAGAATCCGCTTGCTTTTTCAAATCTAGCTAAGAAATCTTCATATAGTGGAGCTGCTTCCCCTGCTTTTGCTGCTAAGAATGAATCTGTTAAATCTGCTTTGCTGTATTGGAATACATCGTTATCTACTTTAACTGAGTATGCATCTACAGCTGCAAATGCTTGTGATGATACTACAGCTGCTGCTACCATACCTGCTACAGACGCAGTTGAAAGCACTTTTAAACTCTTATTTTTTGCCATTGTTACTTTACCTCCCTAAGATATTTTAGTTTATATATACTAAAATTAAATTTATTTATTATTTTACTGTTACTTGTACGTCAGCTTTTATAGCTGCTTCATCTGCAGAATTTACTAATCCTTGAAAGAATTTCTTTGATTCTACATATTTTAATTTAGTTCCTTTAACTGTTACATCAAAAGCTTCTGGGTTTTCAGTATCTAAAGTTACTTTTACGTATCTATCAAATGCTGTTAAACCTGCTTCTACAGCTACATCTTTAACTGCTGGAACATCTACTTTTGTATAAACAAGTTTTACTCCAGCTTTTATAGCTTCTTCATCTCCAGAATTTATTAATCCTTGGAAGAATCCTTTTGCTGGTACATATTTTAATTCAGTACCCATAACTGTTACTTTGTAGTTTTCTGGGTCTTTAACATTGTTTAAAGTTACTTTTACATATCTATCGAATGCAGTTAAACCTGGTTCTACAGCTACATCATAAGTAACTTCTGCACTTTCTTTAACTGTAACAACTTTTAATACCCATCCATCGTATTTGTTTGTGCTGTCAGCTTTTTTACCCCAAACATCTACAAGATATTTTCCTGGAGCTGTGAATTTAACTTCTTTTGAAGTTTCTTCAGCTGTGTTGTAGTTTGCATCTATAGTCCAAGCTTCTTTTCTGTTTTCTATTGCTGGATTATATATATGAAGTTTGTATTGATCATTTCCTTGGATAGCTACGAATTCATCTACTGAATAAGTATCTTTTAATCCTAAATTGTCCATTTTTGCTCTTGAAGCAAAGTATCCATCTTTTTGGATTTTGAAGTTTGTTGTTAAGTAGTTGTCGTACTTAGCCTTTGATCCTTCTGCTTTTACCCAGATTGAAGCTTTGTATGCTCCTGCTGGTAATTGGTTAACTGCTGCAGGTATAAATGGTTCTGTTCCTTTTACAGCTTCTGAATAACCTTTAGTTAACTCATACCATTTTCCTGTTACAGTGTTTTGTGCCCAAATTTGATATTGAACGTTTTCTGCAACATCTGATTGAAGTGCAAATGAGAAATCATCTCCTACTTCAGCCATTGTGATTGCTGGTTGAGCATAAATTACCTTTGGTGCTGTTGCAGCTAGTGCTGGTTTAGCCATTCCTACTCCTGATGCAACTAATACAGCTGCAAGAAGTACACTCATCTTCTTTTTAATCACTTTTGTTCCCTCCCATTTTTGATTAAATTTATAATTTAAAAAATTATTAACTAAATCTTTGAATAATTTATGTAAAATCGGGAAACATACTAATGAATAGGTATGATTCCTTCATAATACAGCAATTATATTTATATTCTACAAAGATGGCAATTTTCCTTCTATATTTTTAAAAAATATAGAATATATTCACTCTAATGAAATACATTACTCAATTACCATATTTGATACAATATTTATTATATAGGTTTTTGTCCCATTTATCAACAAAAAGTATATAATTTATACATGGTAAATCTTAGATTATATATAGGTTTTACCATCAATTATAAAATTCTAATATACTCATATGGACAATTTCATATATATATACGTTTAATTTTTATAAAAGTTTGCATATTAAAGAAAATTTTTCACATTTTACTGGTATCGAAATGATTTTATACTATTTTACCTTAAATTGCAATAGATGTTGGTTTATTATTTAACATTTTCCTTATAATTTAAAATTTATGAATTCTTTTCATAAACTTTTTTTACAATACATACTATACATTTTATTTTCGTAGATTTTAAAATATTCTTATTACTTTAACACAAAAAATTCAAAAAATTATTCTGTAAATTTTATCTTACCTGTTGAAATATAAATTCTATTATCTTATCTCTACTTCTTTCACTTATATTTTCAAATTTTAATCCAGCCTTATATCTTTTATGTTCTATATCTTTTTCTATTCTTGCAACTGTACATAATATCCTTAACTCTTCTGGGATAAATATTGATATTAGCACTTGTTGTCTAATAACTGCTGGCTCTTCAATAAATATTTTTATACCACCACCACTTATATCAATACAGTTTGTACCCTTCATACTGTAAATATAATCTTTAGGGATATCTTTTATTTGAATGTATTCCTCTCCTTTAGGTATTAGAACATAATCTAAATCTATTTCTATGGGAAATCTAAAATATTTTCTTCTTTCAACTTTCTCCAGTTCCTCTGGTATTGTTAAAATAGCTCTTAGACATTCCCCTTCTCCCCTAATTCCAATCATAGTCGTTTCACCAGAATATACTTTTTCATTTGCGTACATAAGTATTTTATTTTTATAATTTTGTTTTATTTTAGGACCTTCTCTATTCCCTACTATTATCTTTACTAATATACAACTTTCTTTTACTAATTCTACTACCGCCATATAGGCTTCTTCTCTTAAATCAATTAATTCTAATTTCATCCCCACTTTAATATCACTTTTTAACATATAAATCCTCCACACATATTGTACTTCTTTAACAAAATTCATTTTCTGAATTTTCTATACATACTTATATCTTCTTTATAACTACTCTTTTTCCTTTTTATTGAAGAGATTTTTATTAATTTTTAAATTCTGTTTTAAATGAATGTTGATTTTTACATTCATTTAAAACTTTCCATTAGTGGTTAAGGCTGTTTTAAGATTGTTGAGTTCATTATAATGAACTCAACAATCCCTTAAAACTTAGCCTATTCTATGTTAAAATTTTCTTGTAGATTAATATACTTTAGTTTTTTACTTTTCTCAAACCAAGATATATTTTGTAACAATACTATATAGAATATTAATATAGATATTTACAAAACATATTATTTGGAACTATTAAACAAATATTATTTGCTCTGTTTTAAAGATTTTTGAGTTCATTATAATGAGAAATTACAATTCTTATTTAGTATAACAATTGTAGCGTTAAGAACTTTCATTTGTCTGAGCTATGCGAGTTAATGAAAGTTTAGCTACAGTTGTTATACTAAATTTAGAATTGCTTTCGATATTATACGAAATCAACAGCCTTTAAAACAGAGACAATTTATTAAAGGAGTCATAACATTGTATAAAAAGATAGATAAAACTAATCCTTTTATTAAATTAATGAAAAAACTTAGAGATGACGATATACTAGCTTTAGCCTCTCAGCTGTCCTATAGCCTTTTACTGTCCTTATTTCCTTTTCTAATTTTTTTATTTACATTAGCGGGCTATAGTTCTATTAAAAGTGATGATGTACTTATTAATTTAAAAAATATTTTACCTTATAATGTTTATAGTTTAATTTCTACCACAGTAATAGAAATATTTGATTTTAGAAAGGGGAATTTACTATCCCTTAGTATACTGATTACCATATGGATAGCTTCAAGCGGCTTTAATGCTGTAATTAAAGCTCTCAATAAAGCTTATGATGAAGATGAATGCCGTTCCTTTTGGAGGCTACAGATTATATCCATTTCATCTACCTTTGTTCTTGCTTTTTTAATTATATTTTCACTTTTTTTATTAGTACTTGGAAATCTACTTGGATATAAGATAAGCTTGTGGCTTAATCTTCCTCCAAACTTTCACTATATATGGGATTCCTTTAGATATCTACTTACATTATTAATTATGATATTTATTTTTTCCCTGCTTTATAAAATAACTCCCTGCAGGGAGTCAACCTTTAGTGAGGCACTTCCTGGATCAATTTTTACTACTATAGGATGGATAATAGTATCACTAGGCTTTGCTTTCTATGTAGATAACTTTGCTAACTATTCTAGACTTTATGGAAGTATAGGAGCTGTTATAGCCTTAATGGTGTGGCTTTATTTAACTTCTGTTATTATACTTATAGGTGGAGAAATAAATTCCCTATTAGCTAAAGATTAATAGGGAATCTTCTATTAGTATTTTTATTTTCAACTAAGTATAGTAAATCCCATTTAGTCGATTATTTTATCATTCTATAGTAT
>JAYFRK010000046.1:0-5160 GCA_034925975.1 Clostridium sp. | reverse complement strand
GTCCTTTAGAACAAAATTACCTTTACTGCACTCTCCTGTACAGTTCATATTTTCACTATTTTTCCCGCCAAATATACTTCCAATAGGGCAATATTCACTTACCATAAGTTCTGGATTACCATAAACCATCAAATAACATGGAAGTAGAGCACTTTTTACCAATCTACCTATTTCCATCTTATTAAGTTCTAAGCTAATAGTAGCTACATTTATAATTTTACTATAAAATTTCAGACTATATTGATTAAAAATGTTTAACTTATAATCTCCTATTATTATAGTTCTATCTCTAAATCTTCTAATTACTCCTAAGTTGGATGTTATAATTCCTTTTATTTTAGAAATGTTTTTTTCCACTAATTCACATACATTATTAAATTCATCTTTTACTATAGTTGATGTTTTTATATATAAGTTTTCACATTTTATACTATCCAAATCTATATCACAATTTTTCATAAATACATCTACAGCTATATTAGTAATGCCAGCTTTTTGAACTGCTCTAAGCTGCTCATTGGTGGTAACTACAACTATAGGATTATCTTTTATTGGTATCTCTTTCAAATTATCATCTATATTTAAATCTACTTTATCTTTTATAACACTCTTTTCATTAACTAGTATGCTCTTCTGTATTTTATCTATTAATTCTCTTCTAGCAGCATTAATAGCTGATATTGGAATAAACCCTTCTTCAAATGGGTCTATATGTATAGTACTAAATGCAAAAGGCGTATCCCCTGTCTTATTTAAGTTTTTAATTAAATTTTCCTTTTCAATAGGCTTTCTTAATGCCTTTTGAACAATCTCACCTTCAACTCTATAATCTTTTCTATTATAAACTGCAATCAATGTAAAAGGTTCATTTACCTTAAACTTTACAGATAAATCTATTAGATTTTTGTTCTCATAAATATTACTATAGGTTTTACTAAGCTACTCAATAAGATTTGTATATAGCATTGTATATAATATATCTCCAGCCTTATATTTTGTTGGCTTTAACTTTACAATATCTCCTCTAACAGCCTTACTTACATTTTCAGAGCCTTTTACTATTTTAAATATGGTAAAACCATCTTCTCCAAATCTTATACCGTCTTGCAGATTTATATTTTCCTCTAATTTAATGGTTAGATCCTTATTAACTTTTCCAAGCATTACTCCTGTATTCTTAGGAAGATTATATGCCATCATATCTTTGCCAACATTTCCATACATATAAGCCTTAGAAAATCCTTGTCTATTAAACAATTGAAGTAACTTTTTTTCTTCTGATTGAAGATTAAATTTTTCTAAGGCATTATCTTTAGAGTTTGCTTTGCTATCACTTACTCCTAGTGTATTATAAGCTTCATCTATAGCTTTTCTATAGGCTGATACAACTCCTGCCACATATTCAGGTCTTTTCATTCTTCCTTCTATTTTAATAGAACTTGCTCCGCTTTCTATTATATCTTTAATATTTTCCAAGGTGCATATATCTTTAGGACTTAAGATATATCCTTTTTTTATACTGCCACTTTTCTTATTTATTATTTCATATGGTAATCTACATGGTTGTGCACATCTTCCCCTATTACCACTTCTGCCGCCTATTATACTGCTCATAAGACATTGTCCAGAATAGCATATGCATAGAGCTCCATGTATAAAAACTTCTGTTTCTATTCCTAAATCCTTTGAAATATACTTTATTTCTTTTAATGATAACTCTCTAGATAATACAATCCTTTTAAACCCTAATTCATTCAAAAGAATTGCCCCTTCACCGTTGTGTACGGTCATCTGTGTTGACGCATGGATTTCAAAATCAGGAAAATTTCTTTTTATAAGTTCTGCAATTCCTGTATCTTGAATAATTAGTGCATCAACTCCTATTTTATATAAAAATTTTATATATTCTAGCGCCTCATTAACTTCTTCTTCTTTTATCAAAATATTTAGTGCAACATAAACTTTAACATTATATAAATGGCAATACTCTAACGCCCTTATCATATTTTCTTCATCAAAATTTGAAGCATAAGCCCTAGCTGAAAACTTTGTTCCTCCAATATATACTGCATCTGCTCCATTTTGTACCGCTGCGTAAATACTCTCCATGCTGCCTGCTGGAGCTAACAATTCAATTTTATCCATTTTTCTATCTCTCCTAACTTTTACATCCAATTATACATTATAACAAAACAGTATGCGTGTAAACAACTTCACTTGAATCTCACTACTATTTTGCAGTTCTATATTCTTTATAATGTGAATTTAACACTTTGCTTATAACATACATAAAATGTTATAGATTAAAATTTAAATGGAGGTACTAAAATGCATTATAACTATCAAGGATTACAATACAACCCCTTTTATCCATTACAAGGTATGTATATGAGAGGCGCTGGTTCTAAGCCTACTCCTACTCCTAAGCCTATGCCTACTAAAATGTCTCCAGAAAAATGGGCCATTGCTCGTATAAAAGGCAGCCCTCTTGCTCCAAATGTAAAAGGAGTAGTATATTTTAAGGATGTACAAGGTGGTGTAGAAGTTTATGTATATGTTACAGGTTTACCTGCATATAAACCTGGAAAAGATAACATATCTCCTATAGGACCTCACGGATTCCACATTCATCAAAATGGATGTTGCAATGTTGATGATCCTAAAGATCCTTTTAAGTGTGCTGGAGAACACTGGAATCCAGATAATCAACCACATGGAAATCATGCCGGTGACTTTCCTGTTCTATTTTCAAATAACGGAATATCAAGAATGAGCTTTTTTACCAATAGGTTCAAGGTAGCTGACATAATAGGTAAATCAATAGTTATTCATGAAAGCCCTGATGACTATAGAAGTCAACCTGCTGGAAATTCTGGTAAGCGAATTGCTTGCGGAGTAATAGAAAGACTAGCTTAATAATACTAAGTATAGTGCAGCAAAATGGTGGCATGTAAGATTACTTGGCTAACGCATATATGTATCATTGAGAAACCTTCAGTTCATAGAGTAGTACTAAAGGCTACCTTATTTAAAAATCTTACCCCGCTCCATCCGACGTCCTGTCGGGGAGCGGGCTGTGCTCGTCCTTGAGCACAATTACAGATTTTTAAAACAGCAGCCTTAAGTACTACTAGTTATTCCTTCAAAGTTTCTTCAATTGATACATATATGCTATCCAGTAATCTTACATGCCTTAATTAGCTGCAATTAAAATTACCGTAGTAAATACTGAAAGAACTTCAAAAAGCAAAATGATAATTTTGCATGGCGTAGCCACACTGTAAAGTTACTAAGTGAGTATTTTAGAGTACAACCTAAAAAATTACTATTAATAGATGCGTTAGCATGTAGACATTTTTCAAAACAATCTATAGGCAGAGTATTCTATGAAATAACTTATCTTTTATTCAATGATTAGCAAATTCTTTTAGCCTGCTATCTTTATACTAATATATCCACTTATGATAATTATCTTCACAACAATTATATATACTGTATGCTTATTTTGCATGGATTAATTGATTGCAATAAATACTACTATAACTTCAACAGGCTTCGCCTAAAACCATGGCACCCTTATCGGGTTAAAGCGCTATGCGCTTTTCTGGTAAGCCAATTAATGTAATACTTACTAGAGTTAATGAATCATATATAGTCTAGATGGTAGTTACTGTTAGAATTTTCATTATATGTATAGTGTAAGTAATAGCGGCCTTGTTTTACATAATTTAAGGTACTAAAAGTTAGAAGGCATATAATTCATTAAGAGAATTTTGAGCAAGTTCTAGAAGTTCTTAGTTTGTGAATTTAAAAATTCCCGTAATTCCAACCTAGGACGGGTTGGAGCCAGGCCTGCAGCATGACGCTGCATAGGACTGGGTAGGGAATTTTTAAAGGCACAAACTTAGAACTTCTTAACACAGCGAAGATTCTCTGTTGAATTATATACCTTCGATTTTTAGCACCTTATTTTGTAGTTACCAAGGCCGCCATTTTGCCCCAATTATTTTAATGAAATCATTACAGGGCAGTGGTCAGAGCCTGTAACATGATTAAGTATTTTAGCTTCACTTACATCATCTATCATATTATCTGATACAAAATGATAGTCTATTCTCCATCCAGCATTATTTTTTCTAGCGTTAAAACGGTAAGACCACCAGGAATATTTAACTTCATCTGGATGAAAATATCTAAATGTATCTATATATCCTCTGCTAATTATATTGTCTATCCATTTTCTTTCAATAGGCAAAAAACCAGATGTTTTGCTATTTGCCTTAGGATTTTTTAAATCTATTTCATTATGTGCAGTATTATAATCTCCACATATTATTAATTTCCTGCCTTGACCTTTTAATTTATCGCAGTATTCAAATAATGCTTCATAGAAATCCAGCTTGTAGCTGAGTCTTTCTTCATCCTTTTGTCCATTAGGAAAATATATATTAAATAGTATAAAACCCTCGTAATCACATATTAGTATTCTTCCTTCGCTATCAAATCTTTCTATCCCTATACCATACTTTACTGATATAGGTTCTTTTTTTGTGTACACCGCTACTCCACTATACCCTTTTTTTTCTGCACAAGAAAAATATGACTTATACCCTTCTATGTTCTTTAGACTATCTTCTATTTGATCTGATTGAATTTTAGTTTCTTGTATACATAGAACATCCGGATTTTCATCTTGAATCCATTGTACAAAACCTTTCTTTTCTATTGCTCTTATTCCATTAACATTCCATGAATATATATTCATTTTTTCCCCTTCTTTCATCCTATACGTTAAATTAACTTTCTATAACATTCATATAAGCTAGTTATATATTTGTCCCATGAGTATTCCTTCTTTACCCATATCTTCAGCTGATCGCCTTTTGGTTTTCTAAGACCTTCTTCAACGCTGTTGTATATACTTTCTTCATTATATGGATCACAATATATAGCCATATTTTTAAAATATTCTTTTGCACTTCCCTCTATGGTAGATACGATGTTGCATCCACTCGCTGCTGCCTCTAAGGATGAAAATCCTGGCGTTTCCATAAAGCTAGGAAGTACATGGAGTTTTGCAAATCTATATGCATTATAAATATTATAACTGTCCATAAAGCCTAAATACAAAACATTTTTATATTCAACACAATCCCTAAA